>JARIBR010000288.1 GCA_029258695.1 Quadrisphaera sp. | reverse complement strand
GTCCTCGGCGCTCACGCGCAGCACGGGACGGGCCGCGGTCTCCAGCGTCGCCACGAGCGCGTCGGCGACCAGCGTGCGGTCCGGGGCCACGGCGCCGTCGACGCCCAGGCGCAGCACCGCCGGCGGGCCGCTGGGGGCAGCGGCCTCGCCGGCGGCGAGCAGCGCGGTCACCACGCCGGCCGGGGAGGACGGCGTGATCCGCGCGGGGCGCTGCGTCAGCGCAGCTTGGCCACGACGTCGGACAGCGACGGGTTGGTGGCCGACGTGCCGTCGGGGTAGACCACGGTGGGGACGGTCTGGTTGCCCCCGTTGACGGACTGCACGTACTCGGCGGCTGCCGGGTCGTCCTCGATGTTCACCTCGTCCCACGTGATGTTCTCGCGTGCCAGGCCCTTCTTCAGCGACCGGCAGTAGCCGCACCAGGTGGTGGTGTACATCGTCAGGGTGCCCTGCTCGGGCAGCGTCGGGGTGCTCATGGAGGTGCCAACCGTGCTGCGCCCCCGCGTCATCCCGAGCGGTCGTCCCGAGCGGTCATCCCGAGTGCGCCTCGAGGAAGTCGTAGACCTCCCGGTCGTCGACGCCGGGGAAGCTCCCGCCGGGCAGCGGCGCCAGGACGTGGGCGTGCAGGCGAGCGCTGGGCCACGCGCGAGCGCTCCAGCGCGCGGCGGAGCCCGGGTCGGGCCGGCGGCAGCACGCCGGGTCGGGGCACGTCGAGGTGGCGCGCACCCGGGTGTCGCGACCCCGGAAGTGCTTCGCGTGCGCGAGCGGGACGCCCACGGTCACCGAGTAGTCGCTGGTGGGAGTGGTCGCCGTCTGGGTCGAGCACAGGTAGGTGCCCGCGGGGGTGTCGGTGTACTGGTAGTTCTCCGTCGTCCTGAGGCTCTCGCCGAGCACCGAGCGGGCGGTCCACCGGCGGCACACCGGCTGCCCCTCGACCACGCCGTCGGCCCCGGTGGGCAGCGGCAGGTCGTCGTTGGCGTAGGCGCGCTGCAGCATGCCCTCCCCGCCGACGCGCAGGAAGTGCAGCGGGATGCCCAGGTGCACGGTCGCGAGGTTGGTCAGGCGCTGCGCGGCGGCCTCGTGGGTCACGCCGAAGGCGTCGCGGAAGTCCTCCACCGCGAGGTCCCTGCGGGCGGCGGCGTCGCGCAGGAAGGCGACCGCGGCGCTCTGGGGCACCAGGCAGGCGGCCGCGAAGTAGGCGATCTCCAGGCGCTGGCGCAGGAAGTCGGCGTAGCTGTCCGGCAGCTCGTGGCGCAGCACCCGGTGGGCGATGGCCTGCAGCGCCAGCGAGCGCAGACCGTGACCGCCGGGGATGGAGGCCGGGGGCAGGTAGATGCGTCCGGCCGCCAGGTCCGTCACGGTCCGGGTGGAGTGGGGGAGGTCGTCGACGTGGACGATGGAGAACCCGAGGGTCGAGGCCATCCGGGCCACGGTGGTGTGCGTCAGCGCCCCGACGGTGTGGCCTGCCGCGAGCACCGCGTCCTGCGCGAGCTCCTCGATCTCGGGGAGGTGGTTGTCGTGGCGCTGCACGAGGTGGCGCAGCTCGGTGTTGGCCCGCCGGGCCTCCTCGGGGGTGGCGCTGGCGGCGCGCTCGCGCCGGGCGAGCTCGCCGTGCAGACCCACGATGGCCTCGAGCGCCTCCGTCGGGACCCGGGGGCCTGGGTGGACCGAGGGGAGCCCGAGCGAGGCGAACAGCGGGCTGCGCTGCACGCGGTCGAGCTCCATCTCCAGGGCGTCGCGGCGGGTCGGCGGGGGCCCTGGCTCCACGAGGTCGGTGACGGGCACGTCCAGGGCGCCGGCGAGCTCGTGGAGCAGCGACAGCCGGGGTTCGCGGCGGCCGTTCTCGACCAGCGACAGGGCGCTGGCGCTGGAGCCGACGCGGGCGGCGAGGTCCGCGAGCGTCCACCCGGCCCGGGCGCGATGGTGGCGCAGACGACGGCCGAGGGCGACGAGGTCGTCCGCTGCGTGGCGGTCCGCGTCCGTGGTGGGCGAGGTGTGCGCGGTGAAGCCTTCCAGGGCAGCGACGTGGACGCGAGTCATCGATGCACATTAGCGAAAGAAATGGAGATGTTCACGCCGTGAGGACTGGCGCTGGGCGGCTCGCGTCGCCACCATGGGGGAACAGCAGCGCAGATCCCGTCGTCAGGAGCCATCGTGACCGTCCTCGCCCCGCCCGCCACACCCACCCTCCCCACCCGATCGGACCTGCACGGCTGGGTCCGGGAGATCGCCGCGCTCACCCGGGCCGACTCCGTGGTGTGGTGCGACGGCAGCGAGGAGCAGCTCGGTGCGCTGCGCGAGCTGGCCGTCGCGAACGGCACCCTGATCCCCCTGGACCCCGAGCGTCACCCGGGCAGCTACCTGGCCCGCTCCGACCCCGACGACGTCGCCAGGGTGGAGGACCGCACCTACATCGCCAGCGCCACGCCGGAGGCCGCCGGGCCCACGAACAACTGGCGCGAGCCCGGCGCCCTGCGCACCGAGCTCGCGGAGTGCTTCGCCGGCTCCATGCGCGGGCGCACGATGTACGTCGTCCCGTTCTCCATGGGGCCCGTCGGCGGTGCGCTCTCGGAGCTCGGCGTGGAGATCACCGACTCGCCGTACGTGGTGCTGTCCATGGCGATCATGACGCGCATCGGTGACGGCCCTCGCGAGCTCATCGAGGGCGGGGAGCCGTGGGTGCGCACCGCCCACTCCGTCGGGATGCCCCTGGTCGACGCCGACGGGAACCGCCGCGAGGACGTGGCCTGGCCCTCGAACGAGACCAAGCACATCGCCCACTTCCCCGAGACCCGTGAGGTGTGGTCCTTCGGCTCCGGGTACGGCGGCAACGCGCTGCTGGGCAAGAAGTGCTTCGCGCTGCGCATCGCCTCGGTCATCGCGCGAGACGAGGGGTGGCTGGCCGAGCACATGCTGGTCATCCGGGTGATCTCACCGCAGGGACGCCGCTACCACGTCGCCGCCGCGTTCCCGTCGGCGAGCGGGAAGACCAACATGGCGATGATGCAGCCGTCGCTGCCGGGCTGGAGCGTCGAGACCGTCGGCGACGACATCGCGTGGATGCGCACGGGCCCCGACGGGCGGCTGCGGGCGATCAACCCCGAGTCAGGGCTCTTCGGCGTCGCGCCCGGCACGGGAGAGACCACGAACCCCGTCGCCATGGGCGCGCTCGGCCGCGACGTCATCTACACCAACGTCGCGCTCACCGATGACGGTGACGTGTGGTGGGAGGGCAAGACGGAGCAGACACCCGAGCACCTGACCGACTGGCGCGGCGAGGCGTGGACCCCGGCCAGCGACACCCCGGCGGCCCACCCCAACGCCCGGTTCACCGTGGCGATGTCGGCCGTCCCCTCCGCCGCGGACGACTGGGAGGACCCGGCGGGCGTGCCGATCGACGCGATCGTCGTCGGCGGCCGGCGCGCCACCAACGTCCCGCTCGTCGCGCAGTCCCGCGACTGGGAGCACGGGGTGTTCATGGGAGCGACCGTCTCCTCGGAGCAGACCGCTGCCGCGGCGGGCGTCACCGTCGGTGAGCTGCGTCGCGACCCCTTCGCGATGCTGCCGTTCTGCGGCTACGACATGGGTGAGCACTGGGCCCACTGGCTCGCCGTGGGGGAGTCGCTCGGCGAGGCCGCGCCGAAGATCTTCACCGTCAACTGGTTCCGCCGCGGGGACGACGGGTCGATCCTGTGGCCCGGATTCGCGGAGAACTCGCGCGTGCTGAAGTGGATGGCGGCCCGGCTCGACGGTGAGGTGGGCGCGCGCGACACCGCTGCGGGCCTGCTGCCGCTGGAGGGAGACCTCGACACCGAGGGGCTGGACCTGGCCGACGGCGTGCTCGAGGCCGTCCTCGACGTGGACACCGCCGCGTGGAGGCAGGAGGCCGACCTCACGGAGGAGTTCTTCGAGACCTTCGGGGCCACCCTGCCGGCGCAGATGAGCGAGCAGCTGGGCGAGCTGCGCGCGCGCTTGGCCTGAGCGGCGGCACGGACCGGTGCGGCGGGTCGAGGGCGCCTCGCCGCACCGCCTGGGTCAGGTGAGGACGCCGAGGAGCTGGCGCACCCCGAGGACGAGGAAGATCAGCGCGCACGTGCCCATGAGCACGTTCCTCACCCACCCGTTGCGCCACTCCCGCGGGACGCGGGCGGAGTTCAGGAGCAGCAGCGTAATGGCCAGGAAGGGCATGAACAGGGCCCCCAGCACGCCGTAGGCGATGATCAGCGCGTAGGGCCGCCCCAGCAGCAGCAGCAGCATCGGCGGGAAGGTCAGCCACAGCACGTACCCGCGGTAGGCGACGCTGCCCGTGCGGCGGTCCGCGTGGTCGGCGTTGCGCCCGCGCAGGTTGGCCACCATGTCGGCGAACATCAGCGACACGCCGGTCCACACGCCCAGGAGCGACGAGAACGACGCGGCGAGGAAGCCG
>JARIBR010000220.1 GCA_029258695.1 Quadrisphaera sp. | reverse complement strand
GCTTCATCGCCGTCGCCGACGAGGTCGCTAAGGCCGTCGCCGACCATCGCCCCGTCGTCGCCCTCGAGTCGACGATCTTCACCCACGGCCTGCCCCGCCCCCGCAACGTCGAGGTCGCGGAGGAGGCCGAGCAGATCGTCCGGGACGCCGGCGCCGTGCCCGCGACCATCGGCGTCCGCCGCGGCGTGCCCACCGTGGGGCTGACCCGCGACGAGATCGTGGAGCTCAGCAACGACGACGACGTGCTGAAGTCCGGCATCCGCGAGCTGGCCATCGGCGCCGTCAACCGCAAGAACGCCGGCACCACCATCGCCGCGACCTCCTTCCTCGCGCACCGCGCCGGCATCGCGGTCTTCGCCACCGGCGGCCTCGGCGGCGTCCACCACGGCGCCTCCCACAACTTCGACGAGTCCGCCGACCTGGTGGCGCTCGCGAACAACCCCATCGTCCTGGTCAGCTCCGGGGCGAAGGCCGTGCTCGACATCCACGCCACCCTGGAGCGCTTCGAGAGCCTCAGCGTGCCGATCGTGGGCTACAAGACCCACGCCTACCCCGGCTTCTACGTCGCGGAGTCCGGATTCACCGTCGCCCACCGCGTGGAGACCGCGGAGGACGTCGCCGTGATCTACGGCGCCCAGCGCCAGATGGAGCTGCCGACCGCGCTGCTCGTCGGCAACCCGGTGCCCGTCGCCGAGCAGCTGGACCCGTCCCTGCTCGACGGCGTCATCGAGAAGGCGTGGGCGGCGCTGGAGGACCAGGGCGTGCAGGGCCAGGCCGTGACCCCCTTCCTCCTGGAGTTCATCCGCCAGGAGACCGGCGACGCGAGCCTCGACGCCAACGTCGCGCTCTACCGCAACAACGCCCGCGTGGCGGCGCAGATCGCCGTGGCGCTGGGGGAGCGGGCGGGGGCCCGCTGATGCTCGGCGTCATCGGCGACGTCGTCCAGGACGTCGTGGTCTGGCTCGAGGAGGACCTGCGCCACGCCACCGACACCAAGTCCCAGATCACCATGCGCCGCGGCGGATCGGCCGCCAACGTGGCCGCCTTCGCCGGACCGCGCCACCCCACGCGCTTCATCGGCTGCGTCGGCGACGACCTCGGCGGCTACGTCGTCGCCCAGGAGCTGGCGGGCCACGAGGTGGACGTGCGCCTGCAGGAGCGCGGCGACACCGGGATGATCGTCGTGATGATCGACCAGGAGGGCGAGCGCACGATGTTCCCCTCGCGGGGCGCCTCCGGGATGCTGGAGGAGGTCGACGGCGCGTGGCTGGAGGACCTCGACGTCCTGCACGTGACCGGCTACTCGCTCGCGGACGAGCCGACCGCCAGCAGCGTCGTCGAGGCCGTCCGCCGCGTGAAGGACGCCGGCGGACGGCTGTCCTTCGACGTCTCCTCCACCGGGATGATCGACCTGTACGGCCGCGAGAGGTTCCTGGCCCTCATGACCCGGCTGGACCCCGACGTCGTCTCGGCCAACCGCGACGAGAGCCTGGTGCTCGGCCTGGCCGACGCCGACGGCAACCCCGGCCCCGACCTGGGGCGCCTGGGCAGCTGCGTGGTGCTGGCCCGCGCCGGCGCGAGCGCCACGCACGTCCTGCGGGACGGCGAGGTCGTCGCCGAGGTCCCCGTCGAGCCCGCGGAGCACATCCGCGACCTCACGGGCGCCGGTGACGCCTTCAACGCCGGCTTCCTCACCGCCCTGCTGAACCGTGACGGTGAGCGTTCCAGCACGGACGCCGAGCTGGTGCGGGCCTGCGAGGCGGGGCACGCGCTCGCCCGACGGGTCCTGGCCCAGCCCGGCGCCTCGGAGGGGTGAGGAGATCCCATGTCGACCACACCGTCCAAGCCACGGACCGCCGACGGCGGCAGCGTCGCCGCCCTGGTGCTGGCGCTGCTCGCGGCGATCTTCGCCTTCCAGCTCAACGCCTCGATGCTCTCGCCGGTGCTGGCGACCATGGAGGACGAGCTGGGGACCACGGCCGCGGAGATCGGGCTGTCCCAGACCGCCTTCTTCGCCTCGGCCGCCCTGTTCTCGCTGTTCCTGCCCCGCTGGGGAGACCTCATCGGCCGCAAGCGGCTCATGATGGGGATGCTCGTCATCAGCGGGATCGGCTGCGTGGTCTCGGCGCTCGCCCCCAACGTGGGGGTGCTGGGCATCGGGCGCGTCATCCAGGGCATCTCCGGGCCGATCGTGCCGATGGCGCTGATCATGCTGCGCGTCCAGATCCCCGACCGCAGGCTCTACGCCAAGCTCATGGCGATCCTCACGGCCATCAACGGCGGCATCGCCGGTGTCGACGCCCTCCTCGGCGGCTGGCTGGCCGAGAACTTCGGGTTCCGGTCCGTCTTCTGGGTGATGGCCGCCGTGTGCCTCCTCGCCGTCGCCGCGATCGCTGCGCGCACCGTCGAGTCCCGCGGCGACGAGCGTGTCCCCATGGACTGGAAGGGCGTCGTGGCCCTCGTCGTCGTCCTCGGCTCCCTGTACTTCGCCTTCGACGAGGCCGGGGCCCTGGCGGACGCGAACTGGTTGCTCGTCGTGGGCCTGGTGGTGCTCGGCGCGGTGGCCTTCGCGGTCTTCTGGACGATCGAGAAGCGCGTGCGCCACCCGCTCGTGACGACCGTCTACCTGAAGCAGCGCCGCACGTGGGCGCTGCTGTCCACGACGCTGCTCACCATGACCGGCGTGTTCGCGGTGATGAACGGGCTCATCCCCAACCTCGCGCAGGACGCCGAGGTGGGAGCCGGCATCTCCGCCGCCGAGGTGGCGTGGTGGACCCTGACGCCCTACGCGATCGCAGGCCTGCTCATGGGTCCGCTGTCCGGGCAGCTCGCCGCACGGATGGGCTACAAGAAGGTGCTGCAGGCCGGCCTGGTGCTCAGCGGCCTCGGCCTGGGCGTTGCGGGCCTGCTGGCGTCGACGCCCACCCCGCTGGTGCTGCTCAGCGTGTCGATCTTCCTCGGCATCACCTACGCCGGGATCTGCAACATCATGCTCAACGGCCTGGGCATCGTGCTCAGCCCGAAGGACAACCAGGGCTACCTGCCGGGGATGAACTCCGGCGCCTTCAACCTCGGCGCCGGCCTCAGCTTCGCGCTGCTGTTCGGCGTCACGACGGCGGTGACCTCCGCCGGTGGCGCGGTCAGCGGCTACCGGGCCGGCATCCTCACCGGCGCGGTGCTCCTGGTCCTCGCGCTGGCCGTCTCCACCCTGATCCCGCGGCCGGACGACGACGCAGCCATCGCCGGCGACGACCCGACCCCCTCGACCGCCACCACCGACGACGGTCTGGACGCGGGCGTCGCGTCGGGCCAGGAGAGGAGCCCCCGTGGCTGAGCAGCGCACGATCATCCTGGCCTGCGCCCCCGGGCACGACGACGCCGTCGCCATCATGCTGGCGCTGGGGAACCCGGGCATCGAGCTGCTCGGCCTCACCACCGTCGGCGGCAACCAGACGCTGGAGAAGGTCACCCGCAACGCCCAGAGCGTGCTGGTCATGTGCGGGCGCGACGACGTGCCCGTCCACGCCGGCGCCGGCCGGCCGCTGGTGCAGAGCGTCGAGGTCGCCGAGGACATCCACGGCGACTCGGGCCTGGACGGCGTCGAGCTGCCCGAGCCCACGCAGCCCGTCGCGGACCAGCACGGGGTGCAGTTCATCGTCGACACCGTGATGGGCGCCGAGCCCGGGACCATCACGCTCGTCGCCACCGGCCCGCTGACCAACCTCGCGCTCGCGGCCCGCCTCGAGCCGCGCATCGTCGAGCGCGTCCAGGAGGTCGTGGTCATGGGCGGCGGCTACCACGAGGGCAACTGGACCGCGGTCGCCGAGTTCAACATCTGGGTGGACCCCGAGGCAGCCAGCATCGTCTTCGACGAGGCGTGGCCCCTGACGATGGTGGGCCTGGACCTCACCCACCAGGCCCTGGCCACCGAGGAGGTCGAGCGTCAGGTCGCGGAGATCGGCTCGGACCTGGGGGAGTTCTTCATCGGCCTCATGGCCTTCTTCCGTCAGGCCTACCGGGAGAACCAGGGTTTCGACGACCCACCGGTCCACGACCCCTGCACCATCGCGTACCTCATCGACCCCGCGGTGGTCACGACCCGCAAGGCGCCGCTCGTCGTGGAGCTCACCGGCGAGCACACCCGGGGCATGACGGTGGCCGACTTCCGGAGCCCGCCGCCGCCGGACTGCCGCCAGCAGGTGGCGACCGAGCTCGACCGTGAGGGGTTCTGGCGCCTGGTGGTCGACGCGATCCGCGAGCTCAGCGCCGCCGACGACCGGCGCTAGCAGCGCGCTGGCCCAGCGTCGGCCCGGGCCCGGCCCGGGCCGACGCTCGATCGGCGCCCGCTGGCCGGGCTCAGAACGTGAAGCGGCTCACCGCCTCGTGCAACGAGCTGGCCCGGCCCGCGAGCGCCCCGACCACCTCGTCCGTGCGCTCGAGGGACTGCGTGGTGGCGGTGGCCGAGGTGGACACCCCCGAGATGGTGGCGGCGATGGCGCGGGTCGCCTCGGCCGCCTCGGAAGCCGACGCGGCGATCTCGCGCGACGTGGCGCTCTGCTCCTCCACCTCGGCGGCGATGGCGCGCTGGTGGCTGTCGATGGCCTCGATGACGGCGCCGATGGCCCCGATCGCCTCCGCGACGCCGGCGGCGTCCGCCTGGATCTCCTGCACGCCGCGCTCGATGCCCTCGGTGGCGCGCGCGGTCTCCTGAGCGAGGTCCTTGACCTCCGCGGCGACCACCGCGAAGCCGCGGCCGGCCTCCCCGGCGCGCGCCGCCTCGATGCTGGCGTTGAGGGCGAGGAGCTGGGTCTGCTTCGCGATGGCGCTGATGACCTTGACCACGTCGCCGATCTGCTGCGACGACGCGCCGAGGCGCAGCGCCGTGCCGCCGGTGTCCGCGACGGTGCGCACGGCCTGCGCGGCGGTGCGCGCCGCCTGTTCGGCGCTGCGGCTGACGTTGGCGATGGAGGTGCCCATCTGCTCGGCGCCGGCGGCCACCGAGGCCACGTTGCGCGAGACCTCGCCGGCGGAGGAGGAGACCACCTCGGCCTGCTCGCTCGCCGAGCGCGAGGACCCGGACAGCTCCTGGCAGGACGCGGAGATCGTCTCGGTGGACGCGGAGACGGAGTCGGCCGCCCCGGTGACCGTGCGCATCATGTGGCGCAGCGTGGTGACGGCCTCGTCGAGCGCCGCGGACGTCTCACCGAGCTCGCACCGGCTCCCGTACCCGCTGGCACGGGTGAGGTCGCCGCGGGCCAGCGCGAGCGCCACGTCGCGCATGTCGTGCATCCCGCCCTCGATGCCCCGGGAGATGGCGATCGACCACGCGAGCGCGACGAGCGCGCCGGCGGCGGTGACGGCGAGCGCCAGCACGGGCGGCGGGCCGGACGGGGAGGCCAGGACCAGGGTGGTGAGGACCGCGGCGGGCACCAGCCCGAGCACCGCGCCGGTCACGACCTTGCTGCGGGTGCTGAGGTCGTAGACCCACTGCACCAGCGGTGCTCGCCGGGTACGGCTCGTCGCGCAGTCCGGCGGGGTGTCCACGTGATCTCCTCGGCGCCCGCCGGCGCCGGCTTGAGCCGGACCACCGGATCCGCAGGGCGAGCGGCCCCGCTCTGCTCGCGCCGACGGAGCCCGCTGGTCCGACCACGGTGTTGCTACGGTCGCGGCGGCTGTGACGCCGCACCCACGGAGCCCGGGAGAGCCTCCTGGCCGTCATCCCCCACCTGCGCCACCGCAGCAGCGAGATCCTCCGCGCCGTCGAGGCGGGGGAGACCTTCGAGATCACCCACCACGGCACGGTGGTCGCGGTGCTCCGCCCGCCCGAGCGGGACCCCCTCCACGGTGTCTGTCCTACCGGGAACCCACCAGCACGGCGCCGTTCTCGCAGATCCGAACGGTCCGCGCCGTTCTGGCAGATCCGAAGGGTCCGCCGCGACGAGAGCACCGCCGACGTGCTGGCCGAGCTCCGCGGCGAACGATGACGCTCTGCGTCGAGTCGTCGGCAGCCATGAAGCTGCTGGTGGAGGAGGCGGGGACCCGCGCCGTGGTGCGCCTGCTCGACGAGGAGCGCTCTCGCGGCGAGCGGGTCGTGGCGACCCCGCTCCTCGAGACGGAGCTGCGGCGGGCGGCCCTCCGCCGGGACGTCGCGCAGGAGGACGTGACGACGACGCTCGCCAGGTTCACCGTCGTCGACGTCGCGCGCGGTGGCTTCCGCGCTGCCGGGCTTCTCCCCGGGCCCCACCTGCGCAGCCTCGACGCCCTGCACGGGGTTGCGGCCCCGCGAGCGGACGTCGGCGGCTTCCTCACCGACGACGACCGACAGCGCGACGCTGCGCTGTCGGTCGGGCTCGTCGTGCAGGCGCCCGCCTGAGAGCCGTCCGGGTCAGAGCGGGAAGACCAGGAAGGTGCTGCTCGCCGTCGCGACGAGCCGGCCCTGGTCGTCACGTGCCTCACCCTCGGCGAAGGCGGCGCGGCGACCCGGCTTGGTCACCCGCCCGGTGGCGGTGAGCACGCCCTGGCCGGCGCGGACCGGGCGCAGGTAGGAGACCTTGATCTCCAGGCTGGTGTACCCCGTCCCGGCCGGCAGGGTGGTGTGGACCGCGCAGCCGGCCACCGTGTCGAGCAGGGTGCAGACCAGGCCGCCGTGGACGCTGCCGATGGGGTTGTACGCCGACTCGTCGGGGGTGCAGGTGAAGACGACCTCGCCCGGCTCGACGCTGGTGATGCCCATGGGGATCAGCTCGGCGATCGGCGGTGGGGGCACCTCGCCGTCGGCCATGGCGCGCAGGTAGGCCAGCCCGTCCGTCGACGCCATCGTCGCCAGCGCGGCCTGGGGGTCGTACCAGGTCACCGTCCTGCTGCGCTGCTCTCCCCAGTGGTGCTCGGTCATGGTCTGCCTCCCGGTGCGGTGTCGCCGGTGACGGTACGGGCCGGCGGAGGCGGCGGCTCACCGCGGCGCCGGGACCCTCCGTCCGTCCAGCACCCCGGAGGCCGCGACGACGAGGACGCCCGCCAGCGGCACGACGAGCAGGCCGGCGCGCAGGCTCGTGGCGTCCGCGAGGAGGCCGACCAGGGGCGGGGAGAGCAGGAACCCCAGGCGCATCAGCCACGAGACCAGCGTCAGCCCCGTCCCGGGGCGCAGGCCCGGCAGGTCGTCGGCCTGCTGCATCGCCGCGGGCACGAGCGTGGCCACCCCCAGGCCGGCGGCGGCGAAGCCGGCGACCGTGCCGGGCACCGTGGGGAAGGCCAGCGCCGCGCCCATGCCGGCCGCGGCGACCATCGCCCCGGTGCGGGCCACGGCGCGCTGTCCGAAGCGGTCCACCAGGCGGTCACCGAGGAGGCGACCGACAGTCTGGGCGCCGACGAGGGCGATGTACCCGCTCGCGGCGACCGCGGCGGGAGCCCCCAGCGGGCCGGAGAGGTAGACCGCGGCCCAGGAGCTGCCCGCGTCCTCGACCAGGGTGCCGCCGACGGCGATGGTCACCAGCGCGGCGAGGACCAGGGTGCGCCGGGAGAGGAGCGGCGTGGGCTGCCTCGGGGCGCGGGCCGGCACCCCCGGGCCCGGCGCCGGCGCGGGCTCCGGACGTCGCGCCGTGTCCGGATCCTGCGCCGGGTCGGGGTCCGGCCCGGGCAGGGCGGAGCGCAGGGCGACCAGGGCGACGACGGAGAAGATCACGGCCGTGGCCCCGAGGTGCACCCCGCGGCTGAGGTCGAGGGCGATGGCGCCGGCGGCCATGCTCCCGCCGAGCACGGCGCCGATGGACCACACCGCGTGGAAGGAGTTGATGATCGAGCGGCCGTACCCGCGCTGGACGCGCAGACCGTGGGCGTTCTGCGCGACGTCGGTGACGGCGTCCGCCGCCCCCGCCAGCGCCAGGGCGACCACGAGCACCGCGAGCGACGGGGCCACCCCGGCGGCGACCACCCCCGCGGCGGTGAGGACCGTGCCGGCGGCCGCCGCGCGGGCGGAGCCGAAGCGGCGCACGGCGGCCCCTGCGAGGAGGCCCGCGGCGATGGCGCCGGCGGGGAACGCCGCGATGGCCACGCCGTACGTGGCGTTGTCGAGGGCCAGGTCGGCCTTGATCTGCGGGTAGCGGGGGATGAGGTTGGCGAACAGCGCCCCGTTGGTGAGGAAGAAGGCCGCCACGGCGACGCGGGCCCTGCGCTGCTCGACCGTGGGGGAGGGTCGAGCCGGGGCGTCCATGGGTGACGTTCTACGTCATGGCCCCGGGGGCCCCCACAGCTGGACGACCACGTTCCCGAAGCTCTCCTGCTCCAGCCTCGCCCGGCCGGCGGTGACGCGGTCGATCGTCTCGGCGCCCTCGAGCGCTGCTCCGTCGTGGGTGGCGACCACCCAGAGGCGCGGGGCCCCGGCCACGGCGGCGCGCTGAGCCTCCGCGGGGAGGTCGACGCCGTCGACGGTGTCGCTCGCCAGCCGGTCGCTCGCGAGCAGCGGGTCGGCCGGGACCGTGCCGGCCGGGGCGTAGAAGCCGGTCATGCCCCGGGCGAAGGGCCCGCCGTGGACCACCACGTCGCCCGCGCGCTGGTGGGCGGCGACGTGGTGCGCGGCGGAGCGGGGGTCGTCCCCGGCGTAGGGGGCGGTGCGCCGGGCGATCGCGCCGGGTGCCAGGGCGGCGACCACCACCGCGACGAGGGCGAGCGCCACCGTGGGCGCCACCCAGGGCTGGCCGGCGCGACGTGCTCCGGCGCTGCTCACCCCTGCGCCGGCGACGCCGGCGCGTGCCGCCACCGTGCTGGCCACGACGGCGCCGAGCGCCACGGCGCCGGTGGCGACGAGGACCGCCACCGCGGGCAGCCCCGCGACGAGGTAGCGCCGCGTGGAGAAGGAGCCCGCGGCGACCAGCCCCGCGAGCACCAGCGGGGGCGCCGCGGCCCAGGCGAGCAGGAGCAGCGACGAGCCGCGCCCGCGGTGCCACACCCACCGGGCACCGGCCACCGCGAGGGCGGCGAGGAGCCAGAGCGTCCACCACCGCGGCGCGAGGACCAGCCGGAAGCGGGCGAGGGTCTCCAGCCCGCCGGGAGCATCGGTGAGCACCAGCCCCACCTGGCGTGCGCCCACGGCGACGAGCACGCCCGCGAGCAGCGCGGCCGGCGCGCCGGCGAGCGCCGCCGCCGGTCGACGCCCCGCACCCGGCGAGGCCAGCAGCGCGGCGATGAGCCCGGCGACCGCCGGCACGCCGGGCAGCGGGTGGGCGGCGACGGTGGCCGCGGCCACCACCGCGAGCGCCGCCGTCCGCCCCGGCGTGGGGGCGGCCCGCCAGCGCAGCGCCGCGAGGGCGGTCAGCGCGGCGAGGGCCATGACCTCGGGGTAGGCGCGGGCCTGCTGGGCGTGCGCGACCACCGCGGGCAGGATCGCCAGCACGACCCCGGACAGGGCTCCGGCCAGCGGCCCGGCGACGCGCCGGCCGACGAGGGCGGTGACGACCACGGCGACCACCGTGGCGAGCCCGGACGGCACGCGCATCCACGCCACCGAGTCGTCGACGAGCATCCAGGCGTGCATCGCCGCGTAGAACGGCCACAGCCCGCCGTCACGCTCGGACAGCAGGGCGACCATCGACCCCCAGGGGCGCACCACGACGCTCCAGGTGATCCACTCGTCGCGCCACAGCGGCACGGCCGAGAAGCGCCACGCGCTCAGGGCGAGCGCGAGGAGCGCCCCGGGGAGCACCGCGCTCGCGACGTCGGAGGCGTACCGCCCGCTGCGCCGCGCGCTGCGCCGCCCGCTGCGGTGCCGGGCGGTCCGGAGGTCCGGGCGGCAGGCGGCTCGGCGCGCCGGTGCGGGGGTGGGCACGAGACCTCCGGACGGCTGGCAGGTGGCGCGGGGCGCGGGGGCCGGGCGGGTGGGAGCGCCGGGCGAACCCGTCATGATGCGCGGTCCCGGACGGCCGGGCGGGGGTTTCCCGCGCCCCGGCTCACCGGCGCGCCCGACCCGCGGGGCAGGTGCCGGGGCTCCGGTGGTGGCGCCGCGGCATACTCCCGGGGTGGCGGACGCACCGGGGGGGACGAGCCACCGAGGGTCGCGGGCGGCGCTCGCGGGGCTCCTGGCGGCGTCGCTGGCCCTCGTGCTGGCCGTGGCCGGCTGCGGTGCCTCGGACGCGGACGCGCCGGGCCTCGTGCGCGACGTCGTCTCCGGCGAGGACGTCGTCTCCCTCAGCCCGGGCGGTGAGCCGGAGGCCATCGTGCTGTACCTCCACGGGATGGGCGGCGGCTCGGAGGACGTGGTGAGCGGCAAGATGGCTCCCATGGCGGAGTCCCTGGTGGAGGCCGGGTACGCCGTCGTCGCGTCCGACGCGGGGGGCGACGGCTTCGGGAACCCCGCGGGTCGCGAGGACCACGCCGCGGCGCTCGCGTGGGCGCGCGACCGGCTCGGTGATGCCCCGGTGGTGCTCCTCGCCGAGTCCATGGGGGGGCTCTCGGCCCTCCCGCTCATGGCCGGCGGGGAGCTCGACCCCGTGGCCGGCATGGTCGGAATCAGCCCCGCCCTCACCACGCGGGGGTGGCGCCAGAGCTCCCTGGGCGACGAGATCGGCGCTGCGTGGCGCAGCGCCCCGCCGGCGGACCCGCTCACCCTCCCGGTGGAGGACTTCCGCGGTGACGCGTTCCTCTTCTACGTCGCGCCCGAGGACGACGTGACCCCGACGTCGGTCAACGCGGGCGCCTTCGCGGACCGCGTCGAGGGGATCGCGAGCGTGACGCTGGTGGCCTGCCGGGGGGGTCACGTCGACCCCAGCTGCTACCGGCCCGCGGAGGTCACGCGGTGGGTGCAGCAGCAGCTCGCCGAGCGCTGACCGGCGCTGGGGAGCGCTGACCCTCGAGCGCGGAGCGGGGGCGGCCGTGCGTCACGGTTCTCGCCGCCGCTGCAGCCGTGCGCGCAGCCCCGTCCGGCGACGGCGGAACCTCGGGCACGGGCACGCGGAGCACTCGGTGCCCCGACGCAGGTGCTCGTGCACCCGGCCGTCATGACCGCACGCGCACTGACCGTGGAGAGACATCACGCCCAGTATGGCGCGGCGGCTGCCGCGATCAGCGCGCCGTGCGCCGGAGGGCTACCAAGGGACAGTGGTTAATCACTCTCTGTCGCTAATAGGTGTCGATGTGACGC
>JARIBR010000222.1 GCA_029258695.1 Quadrisphaera sp. | reverse complement strand
TGGTGCTGGAGCCCCCGGGTCAGCACTTGGTGGGACGAGTGCTGGTGCTGGAGCCCCCGGGTCAGCACTTGGTGGGACGAGTGCTGGTGCTGGAGCCCCTGGGTCAGCACTTGGTGGGACGAGTGCTGGTGCTGGACGCGGTCGAGGTCCGGGTCAGCCGCCCAGGCCTGCGCGGTCCACGCGGCGGTGGAAGCGCATCCCGACGAGCCCGCCGAGCACGGCGCCCACGAGGGCCACCGCGGCGACCGCCACGAGGAGCAGGACGCCGGCGGTGCTCACGCCGGCACCGCTCGGGAGCCCGGGGAGGACGACCTGCTCGAGCACGTCTCCCCGGGCTCCAGCGACCAGGCCGACGACGGCGACGACGACGGCCACGACCACCGCCCAGACCCACACCGCCACGCCCTGCTTCAACCCGTCGAAGCGGGCCATGCGTCCCGCCACGTAGCCGCCGCAGAAGTACGCCACCAGGGCCACGACGAGCAGCCCGACCGCGCCGACCAGCCCGGTCCCCGTGGGGTCGGACGCGGCCCGGTCGACCGTCGTGTCGACGACCGCGCCGGCGTCGGTGGAGGTGGCCGCGCCGACGAGCAGGCCCAGGGCGGCGAGCACCGCGACGAGGACGACGGCCGTGCCGGTGGCCGTCAACCAGCCGAAGAAGGCCGAGCCGATCTTGACCCCGCCGAAGCGGTCCCGCTCTCGGTCCAGCACGTCCGCGCGGGTGGCCGGGATCTCCGACGTCCGGTAGGCGTGACCGTCGGCGTCCGCGGTGGTCGCCGAGGTGTCGGTGGCGCGGTAGCTGCGATCGTCCGCCGGAGCGCGACGAACGGTGGGGGTCTCCGGGTGGTCGCCGGCGGACGAGGCGACGCTCGAGCCCGTGCGCGGGGTGTCGGCGCTCGGGGCGCTGGTGCCTGCGCCGTTCGTGCGCGGCGTGTCGTCGGGGGTGGCCTCGCGCCGCGCTGGTCGGCGCTGCTCGCCGTTCTCCCCGGGGTCGATGACGCTCATGACCGTGGTCCCTCCCGTGCACCTCGTCGTCGCGGTGACCGTACGCCCGGACCCGTCGCCGGTGGAGCGATCAGACCACACGCTCGCCTGGCGCGCGAGGGTGGAGGAGCGCGGCCCGCTCACCGCGGCACGCCCGACTCAGCGGCACGCCCGGCTCAGCGGCGTCCGGCTCAGCCGCGGGCGGCGGCCATCGCGACGAGGAGCGGGACCACCTTGTCCGTCGGGACCGCGTAGCGCCCCCGCGCCGTCGAGCGGAGCCACCCGGCGGCGACGAGCAGGCGCAGGTGGTGCTGGACCTGTCCCGAGGTGCCGAACTGGGGATCGGCGGCGAGGTCACCCGAACCACCGCGGCCCGCGAGGACCTGGCGCAGCAGCCGAAGCCGCACGTCGCTCGCGAGCGCCTGCAACCTCCGGGAGACCCCCTCGGTGTCGGCGTCCAGCACGGTGGGCACCTCGTGGGCCTCCTGCCAGACCGCGCGGCCGCCGTCGGAGAGCCGCACGGCCCCGGTGAGGAGCACGGCGCTGGCGCCCTCCGGCAGTCGCGCGGTCAAGCCGTTCAGCGCCCAGAGGTCGTCGCTGCCCGGGGGCGCCTGCGGCGGTGGGGCGCTCCGAGCGGCCTCCAGCGCCTCGACGCGCCGCAGGAGGTCGTCGAGAAGGTCCGGCGGCTGGCTCATCACCCCAGCATGACGGCGATCAGCACCACGTCCGCCAGCACCTCCACGCCGGCCGCCGCCGCTCGACGCCATCGCGGAGCGGCCAGGGCGGGGAGGTGGCGCCAGGAGGAGACCGCGCCGACGAGAGCCACCGTGGCGGCGGCCACCGGGAGCGCCCACAGCGCCTCGGGCAGCTGGTCCCAGGGGAGCAGCTGGCGGGCGACCACGGCGCCGGTGACCGCACTCGTCAGCCCGACGAGCGCCCCGGCGCGGTCGGCCAGCCCGAACCGGCGCTCGCCGGGCCCGCCGCGCAGCGCCCGGACCGCCGGTCCGGCGCAGAGGACGAGCACCACCGCGAGGACCACGACGCCGGGCAGGCTCACGGCGCCCCACCCGTCAACAGCTCCAGGGCCTGGGCGTCGACACCGGCGTCCGTCGTCGCCAGGACGACGACGCCGCGTCCGCTCGCCGGCTCGAACCCGACGAACGAGCTGGACCCCCCGGTGCCGCCGTCGTGCCAGGTCACCTGCCGCCCCGCCTCCTCGGTGGTGATCCAGAACAGCCCGACCTCGGCTCCGGGGCCGAGCGGGGTCCGCGGCGCGGTCGCGTCGGCGCCCGGCGCGCTGGCGTCGGCGAGCGCCGCGACCAGCCGGGAGAGGTCCGAGGCGGTGGACCACACGCCGATCCCGGCCGGCGCCCACCCGCTGGCGATCCAGGGGGCCTGCGCCCTCCCGCTGGCGGACGTGCCGTGGGCCCGCGGCGCCGGCAGGTCCTCCTCGCGCGTCACGACGGTCGTCGCACGCATCCCGAGGGGGCTGAGGACCCGCTCGCGCAGCAGGTCCGGGTAGGAGGCCCCGGCGCGTGCCGCCACGAGCTGTCCGGCGGCCGCCGCCCCGAGGTTCGAGTACGTCGGCTCCGCCCCACCCGAGGGCTCCTGCCCGCGGGCGAGCGCCAGCACCTCCTGCGCGTCGCCGGAGTAGGGGTCGCCGCCGCTCAGCCGCGCGAGCGCGCCGCGGGGGAGCATGCTCAGGGGCAGGCGCGGCAGCCCCGAGCGGTGCGTCGCGAGCTCGCCGAGGGTGGCGCCGGCCAGCCGGTCGTCGAGGGACGCCTCACCGCGCTCCACCTGCTCGGCGACGAGCATCCCCGTCAGCCCCTTGGTCACGGAGCCGATCTCGAACGCGGTGTCCTCGTCGACGGCGGGACGCGCCGGGTCGTCGGAGCTCCCGACGCCGGCGAAGGTCGCGCTCCCGTCGGCCTTGATGATCGCCACAGACACGCCGCCGTACCCGCGACCGGGCGCGAAGACCTCGTGCACGCGGGCGGCCAGCACGGGGTCGCCGGTGTCCCCGGCGGTGCCGGTGGGCAGCGACGGCACCCGGGGCCCGACGAGGAGCGTGCTCACCCCGCCCACGAGCAGCGAGATCACCACGGTCACCAGCACGCGTCGCCCTCGCATGGTCGGACGCTATGACGTTATTGCGTTAAAGACAAGGGGGTGGAGGGCGATCGAAGGTGGGGCCCGGCTGCTCCAGCCCACGGCGTCCGTGGGCGGCGTCTCAGACCAGGAGCAGGACGACGACGAGCGCGGCGTCGACCACCAGCTCCAGGCCGGTGCTGGTGGCCCGGCGCGCCGCGGGGCGGGCCAGCCCGGGCAGCACCGGCCACGCGGCGACCGCGCTGATCGCGGTGACGACGGCTGCGGTCGCGGGCAGGGCCCACAGCACCGGCGGGATGACGTCCCAGGGGAGCAGCTGGCGCGCGGCGATGGTGCCGGTGACCGCGGTGGCGACGGCGGCCAGCGCCCCGGCGCGGTCCTCGAGGCCGAAGACCTGGGGCTCGGGCCGCGTCCGCACCGCCCGGACCGCGGGCACCACCGTGGTGTAGGCGACCGCGAGCAGCAGCACCACGGTGAGCAGGGTCACGAGGGCTCCTGGAGCAGGAGCTCGAGCGCGCCGTCGTCGACGGGCAGGTCGGTGGTGGCCAGGACGACCACACCGCGGCCGGTCGCCGGCTCGAAGCCCATCCAGGACCGGAAACCTCCCGTGCCCCCGTTGTGCCAGGTGACCTCGCGGCCACCCTCCGACGAGGTGATCCAGAACAACCCGATCTCCTGGCCGTCGAGGTACGCCACCCGGGGCGCCGCGGCGTCCGCGCCCGGAGCCTCGCCGCTGGCCACCGCGGAGACCACCCTGGCGAGGTCGGAGGTCGTGGACCACGTGCCGACGCCGGCCGGGGCCCACCCGCTCGCGATCCACGGCTCGCGGTCGTGGCCCGACGCGCTCGTCCCGCGGGCGCGCGGGGTGGGCAGCTCGGCCTCGTCCGCGACGACGGCGGTCTGCGTCATGCCCAGGGGTTCCAGCACCCGGTCGGCCAGCAGCTCCGGGTAGCCCGCGCCGACCTGCGCGGCGACGAGGTCGCCGGCAGCCGCAGCGCCGAGGTTGGAGAACTCCGGCTCGGCGCCGCCCTCCGGTTCCTCCGCGCGTGCTGCCGCCAGCACCTGCTCGGCGTCACCGGCGTACGGGTCGCCGCCGCTGAGCCACGTCACCGCGTCGGCGACGAGGCCGCGCCGGGGCTGGCGGGGCAGGCCCGAGCGGTGGACGGCGAGCTCCTCGAGGGTCGCGCCCTCCAGGCGCTCGTCCAGCGAGGTCTCCCCGCGGCGCACCTGCTCCGCCACGAGCATCCCCGTCAGCGCCATGGTGACGGGGCCGACCTCGAAGCGGGTGCTCTCGTCGACGGTGGGGCGGTCCGGGTCGCCGGAGTCACCCACGCCGGCATGGGTGACGCTGCCGTCGGCCTCGACGACGGCCACCGCGACGGCGCCGTACCCCGGTTCCTGGCCGAACACCTCGTGCACGCGCGCCGCGAGCGCCGGGTCCCCGGTGTCGCTCGCAGCGGTGCTCGCGAGCGACGGCGGCTCGGGCCCGACGAGGAGCGTCGCCCCGGTCCCCGCGACGAGGGAGGCCACGAGGACCGTCGCCGTTCGTCGCCAGGGCACGCCGGGCACGCTATGCCGTGCGCGGGGGCTCACGACCGCCCGGGTGCCCGTCGACGCGTCGGTCGGCGGCGACGCGCCCGACGCCGACGTGTCAGGCCGCCGCCACGACGTCAGGGCGCCGCCATGACGTCAGGCCGCCGCCATGACGTCAGGCTGCCGCCGCGCCGTCACACCACGGCGGCGAGCGCCAACCCCGCGCACCCGGCGACGAGGCACACGAGCAGGCCGCCGCCGGCGATGGCGGCTCCTGTGCGCCAGCGCCCCAGGCGGACCTGCTGCACCGCGTCCAGGGAGACCGTGGAGAAGGTCGTGAACCCCCCCAGCAGCCCCGCGCCGAGCACCTGGACCACCCACGGCTCCAGCCCGTGCCAGCGACCGGCCCCGACGACGATCCCCAGCGCCAGCGAGCCCACGGCGTTGACGACCACGGTGGCCAGCGGCAGGCCGGCAGGCATGCGCGGGGCCAGGAACCGGTCGGCGGCGAACCGGGCCACCGCACCCACCCCACCGAGGCCGGCGGTGAGCACCAGCACGACGGCGCTCACCGGGGCGCTCGCCGTCCACGAGAGCGCCCCAGGTGCCCACCCGCGGCGATGCCCGCGCCGGTGGCCACCAGCCCGAGGCCCACGGTGACCACCGCGTAGCCGACCGCGAGGGGCAGGGAGCGGTCCAGCGCGAGGATCCCCGAGCCGACGACCAGGGTGCTGTACGTGGTCAGGGCCCCGAGGAACCCGGTGCCCAGGAGCAGCCGCGCGCGCACCCGCCGCAGCGTCGGCGGGCCGGCCGAGGCGAGCGCCTCGACGAGCAGGCCCATCGCGAAGGCCCCGACCAGGTTGGCGAGGACGACGCCGGGCGGCACCCCGCCGCGCTCGGGCAGCGCGGCGTCGAGCAGGTCGCGGGCGAACGTCCCCCCGGCGCCGCCGAGAGCCACGAGGCCGACGGCCACCAGCTGCTCCCTCGAGCCGCTGCGCGACGGGGCGCTGGTGCCGCGGCGCGCACCGCGGCTGACGCTCAGCCCTTCGCGGCGTCCTGCTCGGGCTCCTCCTCCGCCGGCGGGCGCAGCTCGCCCGAGCCGTCGATGACCAGGTTCGTCTCGTCGGGGTCGGTCGACGCCGTGCGCACCTCGTCGGGCACGGAGCTCACCCCCATCGCGGCGGCGACCTCCTCCTCGCTCACGGGGGTGGTCACGCGGCCGGTCTCGTCGGTGGGCTCGCTCACGGGGTACCTCTCTCAGGGGTGCTCGGGGCTGATCAGGGTGGGGGACGTCAGGACGCCCCCCGGGGCCGGCGGCACGGTCCCCGGCCGCCGGTTCGCTCAGGCGTCCGGGTCGTCCGCTTCCTCGGGCACCACGTCGGCGCCCTCACCGTTGCTCACCGCGAGGTGGCGGTCGGTGACGACGTGCCGACCGCTCGCGATCTCCGCGGCGGTCGACTCCACCCACATGGGGGGCTGCGGCGGCAGCCCGGCGGCCTCCAGGGCGCGGCCCAGGGCCTCGATGATCTCGTCGAGGCCCTGGCCGTAGTGGTCGCTGCGGGTGCGGGCGACGATCGACTGGATCAGCTCTTGGCGCTCGGCGGGGTCCGACGGCGCCGGCAGCACGTCCACCTCGTCCGCCGTCAGGGGGATCCCGGTGCCCGCGTCAGGCGGGTTGTCCAGGCTGGCGGAGGTGTCGTGACGCGCGCGCATGCCCCATGACTATCACCGTCGACGGGTGCGTGCACAGCGCCCGGGCCGGAGACCCGTGGTGCGGGGCGGCGCTGCGGCCCCGTGATCGTCTTGCCGAGCGGCGTGAGCGGTGCTTGCGTGCTGCGGTGAGCGACGTCCTGGTGGTGAGCGACGGTCCGAGCGAGGGCAGCGTCGCTGCCGAGGACCTCCTGGCGCTCGCCGCCCGCGCCGACCCGGCCCGTCGCCGTGTCCTGCTCGACCGCGTGGTCGTCGAGACCCTGCCGGTGGCCAGGGCGCTGGCCCACCGCTACGACGGTCACGGGGAGACCCTGGAGGACCTCGTGCAGGTCGCCGCGCTCGCCCTGGTGCGAGCGGTCCACCGCTACGAGCCGGGGCGCGGACGAGGCCTCCTGCCCTACGCCGTGCCCTCGATCACCGGGGAGCTGCGCCGCCACCTGCGCGACCGCGCGTGGGGGGTGCGCCCGCCGCGCCGCCTCCAGGAGCTGCGCGCCGCTCTCGGGGCCGCCTCCGCCGAGCTGGTCCAGCGCCACGGCCGGTCGCCGACGACGGCCGAGCTCGCGATCGCGGTCGGTGCCGCGCCCGCCGAGGTCGAGGAGGCGCTCGCGGCGGCGCAGGCCCTGTCCCTCACGAGCCTGGACGCGGCGCTGGAGGGTTCCGACGACGGCTCGTCCCTGCGCGCCAGGCTCGGGCAGGACGACCCCCGCTACGAGGACGTCGTCGAGCGGGAGAGCGTCCGGGGCCTGCTCACCTCCCTCACCGCGCGGGACCGGCGCATCCTGGAGCTGCGCTACCGCCGCGGGTGGACGCAGGCCCGGATCGCCGTTGACGTGGGCGTCACGCAGATGCAGGTCTCGCGCCTGCTCACGCGCATGCTCGCGCAGGTCCGCGCGGAGCTGGTCGGCGAGGCGGCCTGAGGCACGCAGGCTCAGGCGATGCCGTAGAGGCGGTCGCCGGCGTCACCCAGACCCGGCACGATCCACCCGCGCTCGTCGAGCCCCTCGTCCAGCGCGGCCGTCACCACGCGCACCTCCACCGCGGGGCCACCGCCCTCGCGGTCGCGCTCCAGGGCCCGCTCGAGCGCCGCGACCCCCTCGGGGGCGGCCAGCAGGCAGATGGCGGTCACCCGGGTCGCGCCCTCCTGGGCGAGGTGGGACAGCGCTGCGGCCAGCGTGCCGCCGGTGGCGAGCATCGGGTCCAGCACCATGACGTGACGGCCCTCCAGCGATGCCGGCAGGCGCTGGGCGTAGGTGGACGCCTCGAGGGTCTCCTCGTCGCGCACCATGCCCAGGAAGCCCACCTCGGCGGTGGGCAGCAGGCGCTGCATGCCCGCGAGCATCCCGAGCCCGGCGCGCAGGATCGGCACGACCAGCGGCCCGGGACGGGCGAGGTGCACGCCCGACGTGCTCGTGACGGGGGTGCGCACCTGCGTCACCTCGACCTCCACGTCGCGGGTCGCCTCGTAGGCCAGCAGGGTCACCAGCTCGTCGGTGAGCAGCCGGAAGGTGGGGGAGTCGGTGGCCACGTCCCGCAGCACCGTCAGCTTGTGAGCCACGAGCGGGTGGTCGACGACGTGAAGCTCCACGTGCAGGACCCTAGTGGCTGCCCGGAGCGGCCCGCGCTGCCACGATGTCCCCATGGGTTACTTCACGGCGGTGCTGGTGGGTGAGGGCGGGGCGGACGGCTCGCGCAGGTGGACGGCGGTCGACGCCGACCTCGAGGAGCTCCCCGACGTCGACGCGCTGGCGGACGCCATCACCGACGCGGCCAGCGCGCAGGGGCTGGTGCTCGTCGTCCTCGAGCGCGAGGACGAGTTCTTCGCGCTCGCCCGCGAGGTCGACGGTGACCTCGCGCTCTTCGTCTCCGACGCCGAGGCCGCGGACGACTCCCGGTACGCCGACGCCCTCGGTGACGCCGAGCCACCGCCGGCTCCCGCGGCGCCACCCGCCGAGGAGGCCGCCGGCGACGGTGACGAGCGCTCCGGCGTCCCCCGGCCGAGCTGGGCCGGGCGGGCGGACCTGCTGGAGGACCTCGGTGTCGACGCCACCGAGCTGGTCCGCGTCGCCGAGAGCCACGACACCGCGAGCGCCCTCACGGCCCTCGGGGAACGGGCAGGCTTCGCCGAGCTCGTGGAGGAGCTGCGCTGAGCCGCCCCGACGACGCGGCGCTCGTGCGCCGCGCGCTCGACGCGGCGCGCGACCAGGAGGACGGTCGCACCGGAGGGGGCCGCGTCGACGCGCCGGTCGACGTCCCGGTCGGGGCGGTGGTGGCCGGCGCCGACGGCCGCGTGCTCTCGCTCGCCGTCAACGCCCGCGAGGCCAGCGGCGACCCCACCGCCCACGCGGAGGTGCTCGCCCTGCGGGCGGCCGCGGCGGCCACCGGCTCGTGGCGGTTGGGCGGGGCGACGCTGGCCGTCACCCTCGAGCCGTGCGCCATGTGCGCCGGCGCGGCCGTGCTCGCGCGCGTGGACCGGCTCGTCTTCGGCGCCTTCGACGCCAAGGCCGGCGCGGTCGGGTCCCTGTGGGACGTCGTGCGCGACCGCCGGCTCGGGCACCACCCGGAGGTCGTCGCCGGGGTGCTCGAGGACGAGTGCGCGGCGCTGCTGCGGGACTTCTTCGCCGCCCGCCGCCGCTGACGGGCCCCACCGGGACCGGTCGGGGGTCAAGGAGGGCCGCCGGAGTGCCGATGGCGTGGCGTGAGCCGACTCCTCGTGCACGAGAGACGAGCGCCGCGCGCGGCGCTCGCGCTCGCGGTGGTCACCGTGCTCGGGCTCACCGTGACGGCCCCCGCGGCCGGCACGCTGCTGTCCGGGGCCGTGCAGCTCGTCGCGGCCGCCGCCGGGGCGCGGGTGCTGTGGCGCCGACCACGCCACGGGCTGCTGCCGCGCCGCGCCGAGGCCGCGGCGCCCTGGGGCGCGCTGGCCTTCGTCGCGGGATCTGGCGTCGTGACCGTCGCGCAGGCGATGGCGGTGAGCGCTGCGGGGGTACGGGTCGCGGTCCTCGTGCTCGTGGTCGTCGCGGTCCTCACGCTCGTCCCGCTCGCAGCCACCCGCGCCGGCGTGCGCCAGGTGGTCGCCGGCCACGCCTGGGCCGACGCGGGCATCGCCGGCGTGGGGACCGCCGTCGCGGTCCTCCTCAGCGTCGACGTCGCCCGGATCGTCGCTCTGGGAGGCCTCGCGCTCGCCTCGCTGGTCGTCGACGTCCTCTTCCTCGCCGCCATCACCTGGCTGTGGTCGACCCGGGCCACCGTCGACCCGTCCGTGCGGTGGCTCATGGCCGTGGCCCTCGCGTTCGGAGCCATGGACCTCGTGCGGCTGCTGGTCCCGAGCCCCGCACCGGTGGTCGCGGCCCTGCTGGCCGTCGCGGCGCTGCTCGCGTCGGTGCACCTCGTCCACGTCGGGACGTCGCTGGAGCGCCACGACGCGAGCGCCCCTCCCACCGCGGTGCGCCTCACCGGCCGGTCGCGGGTGCTCGTCGCGGTGCCCTTCGTGGCGACCGTGCCGATCGCCGGGCTGGTCGGCCGCCTCGTCCCCGACGCCGAGCTCTCCCCGTACCTGCTCGGCGCGGTCTCGACGCTGCTCATGGGCCTGGCCCTGGTGCGCGCCTACGGGATGGTCGGTCTCGCCGAGGTGCGCGGCGAGCGGGACGGGCTCACCGGGCTCTACGACCGCCGGGGCTTCGTGCGGGCCCTGGACGACGGCGGCCACCTCGACGCGGAGGACTCCCGGCTGTGCCTGGTGGACCTCGACGGCTTCAAGCTCGTCAACGACCGGCTGGGGCACGCCGCGGGCGACGCCCTCCTCGTGGCCA
>JARIBR010000082.1 GCA_029258695.1 Quadrisphaera sp. | reverse complement strand
CCGACCCCGACGGCCTCGCGGCCGAGATCCTGCGCATCGTGCTCCTGTGGGCCAGCCACGGCGTGACGCTGATCCGCGTGGACAACCCGCACACCAAGCCCGTGCAGTTCTGGGCGTGGCTGATGGTGAAGGTCCGCGAGGTGGCCCCGGACGTGCTCTTCCTCTCCGAGGCGTTCACCAGGCCGGCCATGATGCGTGAGCTCGCCGCCGTGGGCTTCGCGCAGTCCTACACCTACTTCACCTGGCGCACCACGGCCGAGGAGCTCGGCGAGTACCTGCTGGAGGTCAGCTCCGGGCCGCGCGACGCCGTGCAGGAGGTCGACGGCACCGCGCACTACCTGCGGCCGAGCTTCTGGCCCACCACCCACGACATCCTCACCCCGGACATGCAGTACGGCGGCCCCGCGGCCTTCGCGCTGCGCGCGATCATCGCGGCCACCGCGGTGCCGACGTACGGCATCTACTCCGGTTTCGAGCTCGTCGAGAACGTCGCCCGCCCCGGCGCCGAGGAGCAGCTCGACAACGAGAAGTACCAGTACCGCCCGCGCGACTACGCCGGGGCGATCGCCGCCGGCACGTCGCTGGCACCCCTGCTCACCTCGCTGAACCGCATCCGCCGCGAGCACCCCGCGCTGCAGCGCCTGCGCGGGCTGACGCTGCACACCGCGGACGACCCGTCCACGCTCGTCTACTCGCGGCGGGTGCCGGCCGAGCACTCCCCGACCGGGCGCGCCGACTGCGTGCTGGTGGTGGTCAACCTCGACCCGCACGCGGTGCGCGAGACGACGGTGCACCTGGACGTCGCCGCCCTCGGGCTCGAGCCGACCGCTCCCTTCGCCGCCCGCGACCTGCTCACCGGCGAGACGTTCACGTGGTGGGCGGACGCGTACGTCAAGCTCGGTCCCGGCCGCAGCGCCCACGTCCTCGACATCACGCCGATCGGCCCGCCCACCGCTGCCGCCGCCGGCGAGCAGCCGGTGGCCCCGTGAGCCCCGCGGGAGGCGCCCCGTCGGGCGCCCCGCCGATCGGGAGCGGCCAGTGGACCTCCGGGCTGGCCCGGTGGCTGCCCCAGCAGCGGTGGTTCCCCGCCAAGGGCGCCGAGGCCGGGGAGCCCGCCCTGCGCTCGAGCGTGGAGCTCAGCGCCTCCGACGACGAGCTGGTGGTGCTGCACACCGTGGCGGTGGCCCCCGGCGGCGTCGAGCAGCTGTTGTCGGTGCCGCTGGTCTACCGCCCGGTCGCCGGCGCTCAGGACGGTGGCGGAGGCCAGGACGACGGGGCGTCCGGGTCGCACGGCGCCGAGGTCATGCGGCTGGCCGAGGGCGAGGCCACCTGGCGCGTCACGGACGGCCCCCACGACCCGGCGTTCGTCACGGCGCTCGTCGGGCTGCTGGACGGGAGCGTGACGGGGACCTCCGCCAGCAACGGCGACGGCATCACCGCCACCGCCGCCGGCCACCTCGCCGCCGGAGCGAGCGCGCCGGCGCCGGGCGCGCCGTCGACGGTCCTGCGCGGCGAGCAGTCCAACACCTCGATCATCATCAGGCCGCCCAGCGCGACCGCGGTGATCGTCAAGCTCTTCCGCGTCCTCGCCGCCGGCGACAACCCCGACGTGGTGGTCCAGGCCGCCCTGGCCGAGGTCGGCAGCGACCGCATCCCCACGCCCGTCGGCTGGCTGTCCGGCACCTGGCCGGACGCGAGCGGAGCGAGCGTCACCGGTCACCTCGGGGTGGCCGCGGAGTTCCTCTCCGGCGCCCAGGACGCCTGGCGCGAGGCCCTGGGCCTCGCCGAGGCCGGCGCGAGCTTCTCCGACGGCGCCCGGGCGCTCGGGGAGGCCACCGGGCAGGTCCACGCCGCCCTCGCGCGCGCCCTGCCGACCGCCGAGGCCGGGCCGGAGCAGCGGGCCGGCCTCGTCGCCGCGCTGCGCGAGCGCACGGCGTGGGCCATCGACGCGGCACCGTCGCTGGCCGAGCACGCGCAGGCGCTGCACCTGCGCCTGCAGCGCAGCGCCGCCGCCCTCGAGGCCGCCGCGGCCGGGGCGGGAGACGGGTCCGCCGACGGGTCGACGGGTGGTCCGCCACTGGTGCTCCAGCAGGTCCACGGCGACTACCACCTCGGGCAGGTCCTCCACTCCCCCGAGCGCGGCTGGGTGCTCCTGGACTTCGAGGGCGAGCCGCTGCGCCCGCTCGCCGAGCGCACCCTGCCCGACCTGGCGCTGCGCGACGTCGCGGGCATGCTCCGCTCCTTCGACTACGCCGCCTCCACCGCGGCCCGGGCGGGCACCGACGAGCAGTCAGCCGCCGCGTGGCGCGAGGAGGCCCGCGACGCCTTCTGCGCGGGCTACGCCACCGCCACCGGGTCCGACCCCCGCGAGCGCCCCGAGATCCTGAGCGCCCTCGAGCTGGACAAGGCCGTCTACGAGGTCGTGTACGAGACCCGAAACCGCCCCGAGTGGCTGGCCGTGCCCCTCGGCGCGGTGCGGCGGCTGCTCCACGACGGCCCACCGCCTGCGACACCCGAGACCTGCGAGGCTGACCCCATGAGCCCCTCCGACGCCGCCCCGACGACGACCTCCGCGAGGGGACCGGCACCGCGCCCCGTGGCGACGGGCGAGCTGCACCGCATCGGTGCCGGCGAGCACGCCTCGCCCCACAGCGTGCTCGGCGCCCACGTGGACCTCGTCGGGGGCGCCGCCACCGACGGGCCGCCTCCCTCGGGGGTCACCGCCTCGGGTGACGCGTCCGCGCCGGCCGACGCGGCGCCGCGTCGCGGCTCGCCGGACGGATCGCCCGACGCAGCGGGCGCCGACGCCCGCGCCGTGGTCACCCTCCGCGCGCTGGCCCCGTTCGCGGACGCGGTCGTCGCCCTGACCGAGGGCGGCGGACGCACCGAGCTGGCCCACGAGGCGGAGGGCGTCTGGGTGGGGGTGCTCCCCGGCGACGACGTCGTCGACTACCGCCTGGAGGTCACCCGCGCCTCCGAGACGTCCGTCGTCGACGACCCCTACCGCTACCTCCCGACGATCAGCGAGTTCGACCTCCACCTCGTCTCCGAGGGCCGGCACGAGGAGCTGTGGGGCGTCCTCGGCGCGCACGTGCGCCGCTGGTCGGGCCCCATGGGCGACGTCGTCGGCACGTCCTTCGCGGTGTGGGCGCCCCACGCCCGCGCGGTGCGGGTCATCGGCGACTTCAACGGCTGGGACGGCCGGCGCTCGATGATGCGCTCCATGGGCTCCTCGGGGGTGTGGGAGGTCTTCCTGCCCGCCGTCGGCAAGGGCGCCACCTACAAGTTCGCGATCCAGACCCAGGGCGGGCACTGGGTGGAGAAGGCCGACCCCATGGCGCGGGCCACCGAGGTGCCCCCCGCGACGGCGTCCGTGGTCGACGAGTCCGAGCACTCCTGGAGCGACGACGACTGGATGGCCGCCCGCGTGGCCACCGACCCCCACACCGGGCCGCTGAGCGTCTACGAGGTCCACCTGGGGTCCTGGCGCCAGGGGCTGGACTACCGCGAGGCCGCCGACGCCCTCGTCGAGCACGTCACCGCCACGGGCTTCAACCACGTCGAGCTGCTGCCCGTCGCCGAGCACCCCTTCGGCGGCTCCTGGGGCTACCAGGTCACCGGCTACTACGCCCCGACCTCGCGCTTCGGCAGCCCCGACGACTTCCGCTACCTCGTGGACACCCTGCACCGGGCCGGGATCGGCGTCATCGTCGACTGGGTGCCGGCCCACTTCCCCAAGGACGAGTTCGCCCTGGCCCGCT
>JARIBR010000059.1 GCA_029258695.1 Quadrisphaera sp. | reverse complement strand
GAGGGCGTCGCGCTCGCGACCTGCGCGTCGCTCGTGCGCCCCGGCGGCGCGGTCGCCGTGGTGACCCAGGGACCACCGCTGTGGCTGGGCGCCGCCGCGTGGCAGCGGGGCGTACGTCAGGCGCTCGTGCGCCACCACGGCCCTGTCGGTGGCGCGTGCGGGGCCGACGCCGAGGCGCTGTCGCGCCGCACCGTGCTGCTCGCCGGTCTCGGTCTCGACGCCACGGTCCGCCGCTGGGAGGACGACCACCGCGTCGACGCGGACTGGGTGGTCGGCCACCTGGCCAGCGCCCTGCCCGAGGGGGCGCTCGAGGACCGCGGCGACGGCGGGCTGGCCGCCGCGGTCCGCGGGGTGCTGGCGTCCTGCTCGTCCGAGACGCTGGTCGAGCACGTCGTCACCACCGCCGTGGTCGGCCGGCGACCGGCTGCCTGACGGGCCGGGCGGCTGAAGGACCGGGCGACGGGGATCCTGCGTCCTCGTCCGGACACGCCCCTCAGCGTCCTCGACACGCCACATCCGGGTCGAGGACGCAGGGTTCCCGTCCCGGCGCCGCTCAGCGCAGCCGTCCCGCCTCCGCCACGACGTGGCCGCCGCGCAGGACGGTCCGCTCGCGCGGCCGGTCCATCACCGCTGAGGTGGGGGTGTCACCGGGCAGCAGGACGAGGTCGGCCACGTCGCCGACACCCAGGCACGGCCGGTCCTGCGTCCCGGTGAGGCGGGTCGCCCCGGGGTCGATGACGCTGGCACCGCCCACCGACGCGAGCGCGAGGCAGTGCTCGATCCTCGCGTCGAGGCGCAACCCGTTCGTGAAGGCCAGCTGCCAGGTGCGGTCGAGCATGTCGGTGGTGCCGTAGGGCGACCAGTGGTCGCGCTGCCCGTCCTGGCCGAGCCCGGTGCGCACGCCGCGAGAGGCCAGGTCCTCCAGCGGCAGCGGGGCGCGGTTGCCGGGAGCCACGGTGGTCAGCGCCACGTCCCACGCCGCCAGCTCGTCGAGGACGCCGGCCACCTCCGGCGTGGGCGGGCCGCCGAGGGCGAAGGCGTGGCTGAGGGTCAGGCGGGAGCGCAGCCCGTGCGCGCGGACCCGCTCGAGGAGCAGGCTGACCGAGAACAGCCCCAGCGGGCCCGGCTCGTGGAGGTGGACGTCGAGGGGGGCGTCGTGGCGCTCGGCGATGGCGAAGACCGCGTCCAGGTGGCGCGCCGGGTCGCGGTCCAGCGCGCACGGGTCGATGCCGCCCACGACGTCCGCCCCGGCGCTCATCGCTGCGTCGACCAGGTCGGGCACCCCGGGCTCGAGCAGCATCCCCGCCTGGGGAAAGGCCACGACCTGCACGCTGGCTCGCGCGGCGTGCTCCTCGCGCGCCGCGAGCACCCCCTCCAGGCGCTCGAGGCGGGCGTCCGCGTCCACCTGGGCGAAGCTGCGCGCCCGGGTGGTCCCGAGGGCGATCGCCGAGCCCAGCGTGCGCCCAGCACGCTGCGCCACCGTGCCGTCGTCGCGCCAGTGAGCGCGGTCGTCCGCGATGAGGTTCCACAGCGGGCCGGGCTCGGCGGTGTGGGGCTTGAACGGCAGGCCGACGCGGGTGGAGTCGAGGTGCACGTGGGCGTCGGTGAACGCGGGCAGAGCGAGCCGTCCGGCGCCGTCGACGTCCTCGCCCCCCGGCGTCGCCGACGGGTCGTGCGCGGTGACGGCCTCGATCACGCCGTCGGCGAGCACGAGGTCCGACAGCGCACCGCCCCACGGCCGCACGGCGCGGACGACGGTGCGGGGCGCGGCTGGTGCGAGCGTCGGTGGGCTGGGCGGGTGCGTGCGGTCCATCACCTGTGCTTACCGCACGCGACCGGTCGCGGTGCGCCCGTCACCGGCCCGCGTCGGCCGCGGTGGCTCGGCCCCGGGCAGCCGGCTCTCGAGGCCCGGGTGCTCGTGCGGCGGTGAGTGCCGCGAGGAATGCTGCAGCAATTCCACGGGGAGGGCATCTGCCGGGGCTGGTGCAGCATCCTGTGGTCCTGCAGCATCCTGGACGCTGCGACGAGCACCTGCTGGTCGAGCCGCGCGGCGCAGCACGACCCCGCTCAGGCCGTGGGCAGGCGCCCGTGCTCCACGGCGCGCACGAGCGCGGCGTGGTCGGCCTCCGTCTGGTCGGCGTAGCGGCGCGCGAAGGCGCACAGCGCCACCTCCACCTTGTCGGAGGAGCCGAGGTAGCCCGCGATCATCGACGCCCCCGACGTGCGTGCGTGGCCCTTGGCCAGCAGGCGCCCGCAGATGCCCGCGTAGTCCTCCAGCGCGCCGGCGCTGATCCCGTCGAGGGCCACCGAGCCCTTCATGTTGCGCAGCTGGCGCACGTAGTACTGGTTCTTCCCCACCGTGGCCCACCCGAGCAGCGGGTCCGAGACGGTCTGCAGGGCCTGCTGGTACTCCACGACGCGGCGCCCCTGGTGGTCGTGCCAGGCGGAGTCGCCGTGGACGTGCGGGGCGATCACGGAGCGCCGCGCCTGCTTCAGCTGGAGGAAGACCACGTCGTCGGGGTCGCTGCCCTCCAGCAGGGCCACGTAGGCGCGCAGCCCCACGCTGCCCACGCCGACCGCCTTGTGGGCGATGTCGACGAGGGTGTACCCGCCGAGCATCCTGGCCCAGTGCGGCGGCAACGTCGCGAGGTAGCCGTCGAGGGCCTCGGGCAGCAGGTCCACCTCGTCGTCCTCCGGCGCGGTGACCAGGGGCGGCGAGAGCGCGATGCGCCGCTGGCCGTCGCGCTGCTCGGTCAGCTTGGGCAGCGCGCGGTCCGACGTGCGCCTCGCCGCCCGCGCGGACGCCCGCTCCAGCTCCGCGTGGAGGGCGGGGTCCGACGCCTCGTCGTGGAGGGAGTCGACGTCGAGCGTCTCGAAGCTCCGGGCCATCAGGGGGCGCTGGGAGAGGTCGCGCACGTGCTTGCGGTAGGCACGCACCGCGGCCGCCGTCGCGTCGGAGCAGGCGGTCTCGCTCAGCCCGTTGCTGCGCCCGGCCACCCAGATGCTGGCCGCCAGGCGGCGCAGGTCCCACTCCCAGGGGCCGGGGTGGGCCTCGTCGAAGTCGTTGAGGTCGAGCACGAGGTCGCGCGACGGCGAGCCGTAGAAACCGATGTTGCCGACGTGGGCGTCACCGCAGATGACCGGAGTGATCCCCGTGGAGGGCAGCGACGCGAAGTCGTCGGCCATCACCCCGGCGGCCCCGCGCAGGAACCCGAAGGGTGAGGCGACCATGCGCGCCACCCGGACCGGGACCAGGCGGTCCAGGCGCCCCTCGTGCAGGCGCTGGACCTGCTCGACGACGTCGGCGCGGTCATCAGCGGGCTCCCAGCCCGCCAACGCCGTGCGGTGCACCCGCTCGCGCAGCGCCCGGCCGGTCTCCCACCGTTCCTGGCGGGGGACCGGTCGGGCGAGCAGCGATCCGTACGCGGCTCCGTCGGCGGAGCCGAGGACGGTGTGGGCGGTGTGCACGGTCGCAGCATGGCCCACCCGCGAGGCCGTCGTCCCGCGTGGCGGCCCCAGCGCTGGGAGGCCGCCGGCGCTCGCACCGTCGATCGGGGGGAGCGCGGTGCGGTTAGGATGCTCCCGGCGGTCAGGACGAAGGGCTCACGCGCCCTCGCTCCCGGTCCGCCTGGTTCCGACAGGCCCCACCACCCGCGGGGCACAGGACGCGTCGACGCGGTGCGGCACCACCTGCCGCCCACCCGCCCCTGCGGGAGCCCGCCGAGGCGCGATGACCGTCCATCCCCTCCCACGGCTGCGTCGTGGGGTCCGCAGGAGGAGCTCATGACCGCTACGACCAGCGCGACCACCACCGCGCCAGCAGCCGACGGTGGCGCCGTGCCGACCGGGGCCGCACCGTCGACGAAGGCCGCACGCTCCAGCAAGCACGTCAGCCCCGACCGGCTGGTCCCCGGGCCGACGCCCACCGCGAGCGCGTCGTCCCCCGTGACCGGGGCGCACGCCCGGGAGTCCCAGACCCCCTCGCCGCGAGCCGGCCAGCGCGAGACGATGACGGGGGCGGCGTCGATCGTCCGCTCCCTGGAGGCGATGGGTGTCGACGTCGTCTTCGGCCTGCCCGGCGGGGCGATCCTCCCCACGTACGACCCCCTGCTCGACAGCCCGAGCGTGCGCCACATCCTCGTGCGCCACGAGCAGGGCGCCGGGCACGCCGCCCAGGGCTACGCCTCGGCGACGGGGCGCGTGGGGGTGTGCATCGCCACGTCCGGCCCCGGGGCGACGAACCTCGTCACCGCCATCGCCGACGCCCACATGGACTCCGTGCCCCTGGTGGCCATCACCGGTCAGGTCGGCAGCGCCGCGATCGGCACCGACGCCTTCCAGGAGGCGGACATCGTCGGCATCACCATGCCGATCACCAAGCACAACTACCTCGTCACCAACCCGGACGACATCCCGCGGGTCATCGCCGAGGCGTTCCACCTCGCCGCCTCCGGGCGCCCCGGGCCGGTCCTGGTGGACGTCACCAAGGACGCGCAGCAGGCCACGACGACGTTCTCGTGGCCGCCGACGTTCGACCTCGACGGGTACAAGCCGACCACCAAGCCCCACGCGCGCCAGGTGCGCGAGGCCGCGAAGCTCATCGCCGCCGCACAGCGCCCGGTCCTCTACGTCGGGGGCGGGGTGATCCGCTCCGGGGCCTCCGACGCGCTCACCGCGCTGGTCGAGGTCTCGAACGCCCCCGTCGTCACCACGCTCATGGCGCGCGGGGCCCTGCCGGACAGCCACCCGAACCACCTCGGCATGCCGGGGATGCACGGCACGGTCGCCGCGGTGACCGCGCTGCAGAAGTCGGATCTGCTCATCTGCCTCGGTGCGCGCTTCGACGACCGCGTGACGGGCCTGCTCAGCTCCTTCGCGCCGGACGCCGCGGTGATCCACGCCGACATCGACCCTGCGGAGATCAGCAAGAACCGCCGGGCGGACGTGCCGATCGTCGGCGACGCCCGTGACACCATCACCGCGCTGGTCCCGGCGCTGCGTGCCGAGCACGACGCGGGCAACCGCGCAGACGTCGGCGCCTGGTGGCGCCAGCTCGACCAGCTGCGCCGGACCTACCCGCTCGGGTACGACGAGCCGGAGGACGGGTCGCTCTCGCCCCAGCACGTCATCGAGCGGATCGGCGAGCTGAGCGGCCCCGACACGATCTTCACGTCCGGCGTCGGGCAGCACCAGATGTGGGCGGCGCAGTTCATCAGGTACGAGAAGCCCGGGACGTGGTTGAACTCCGGCGGGCTCGGGACCATGGGGTACGCCGTGCCCGCGGCGATGGGTGCCCAGGTCGGCGTGCCCGGCTCGACGGTGTGGGCCATCGACGGCGACGGCTGCTTCCAGATGACCAACCAGGAGCTCGCCACCTGCGCCCTGAACGGCATCCCCATCAAGGTCGCGGTCATCAACAACTCCTCGCTCGGCATGGTCCGCCAGTGGCAGACGCTGTTCTACGAGGGCCGCTACTCCAACACCGACCTGCACACCGGGGCCGCGGTGGCGATGGGCTCGCGGATCCCCGACTTCGTCAAGCTTGCCGACGCCTACGGCTGCGTCGGCCTGCGTTGCGAGCGCCCCGAGGACCTCGACGCCACGATCGAGGCGGCGATGGCCGTCACCGACCGCCCCGTCGTCGTCGACTTCGTCGTGCACCGTGACGCGATGGTGTGGCCCATGGTCACCGCGGGCCTGTCCAACGACGCGATCCAGTACGCCCGGGGGATGACCCCCATCTGGGACCGTGAGGAGTCGACCAACCCCGAGAGCGTCCGCGGGGAGCCCGCCGGGGACGAGCGCACCGGCGACGAGCGCACCGGCGACGAGCCGCGAGGCGGTGACCGGTGAGCCGCCACACCCTCTCGGTGCTCGTCGAGAACCGCCCCGCGGTCCTCATGCGCGTCGCAGCGCTCTTCGCTCGGCGCGCCTTCAACATCGAGTCGCTCGCAGTGGGCCCGACGGAGGATCCCGAGACCTCCCGCATCACGGTCGTCGTCGACGTCGAGGCGCTGCCGCTGGAGCAGGTGGTCAAGCAGCTCAACAAGCTGGTCAACGTGCTCAAGGTCGCCGAGCTGGACGCGGACTCGTCGGTCCAGCGCGAGCTCCTGCTGGTCAAGGTGCGCGCCGACGGCGTGACCCGGCCGCAGGTGATGGCCGTCACGGACCTGTTCCGCACCCACGTCGTCGACGTCGCACCCGACGCCCTCGTCATCGAGGCGATCGGCCGTCCGGAGAAGAACGCCGCCCTGCTGCGCGCGCTCGAGCCCTTCGGGGTCCGCGAGACCGTGCAGTCAGGGCTCGTGGGGCTCGCCCGCGGGCCCAGGGCGCTGGCCGACCGCTCACGCGGCTGACCCGCGCCGCCGACCGACCCGCCCCGCCCCGCCCCGCACGACCACCCTGTCTCGTCCCCCCGCACCGCCGACCCCCGAGGAGCACGCCATGGCCGCCGAGCTGTACTACGACGACGACGCCGACCTGAGCATCATCACGTCGAAGAAGGTCGCGGTGGTCGGCTACGGCAGCCAGGGCCACGCCCACGCGCTGAGCCTGCGCGACTCCGGCGTGGACGTGCGCGTCGGGCTCGCCGAGGGCTCGTCCTCCCGGGCCAAGGCCGAGGGTGAGGGGCTGCGGGTGCTCAGCGTCGCCGACGCCTGCGCCGAGGCCGACGTCGTGATGCTCCTCGTGCCCGACCACGTGGCACGGACGGTCTACGCGGACTCGATCGAGGCCCACCTGACCGACGGCAAGGCGCTGCTCTTCGGCCACGGGCTCAACATCCGCTTCGGCTACATCACGCCGCCGGCCGGCGTGGACGTCGCGATGATCGCCCCCAAGGGACCCGGCCACCTCGTGCGCCGCGAGTACGCCGCCGGGCGCGGGGTGCCCGTGATCGTCGCCGTCGAGCAGGACGCGACCGGCGGCGCGTGGCCGCTGGCGCTGTCCTACGCCAAGGCGATCGGCGGCCTGCGGGCCGCCGGCATCCGGTCGACCTTCGCCGAGGAGACCGAGACCGACCTCTTCGGCGAGCAGGCCGTCCTGTGCGGGGGGATGTCGCGCCTGGTCCAGGCCGGGTTCGAGACCCTCACCGAGGCCGGCTACCAGCCGGAGATCGCCTACTTCGAGACCCTCCACGAGCTCAAGCTCATCGTCGACCTCATGTACGAGGGCGGCATCGCCAAGCAGCGGTGGTCGGTCTCGGACACCGCCGAGTACGGCGACTACGTCTCCGGCCCGCG
>JARIBR010000347.1 GCA_029258695.1 Quadrisphaera sp. | reverse complement strand
CGGCACCTCGATCCGTGAGACCTGGGCCACGACGAGGCCGTCGAGCCCGCGCACCCAGGCGTGATCGTCCTCCTCGACGTAGAGCTTCACCAGCGCCGAGGCATCGGCGAACGCGCTCACCCGCGGTTGGCCAGCAGGATCTCCGACACGGGTCGCCCGGCGGCCGCCCGGCGGCCCGCCGCGGCGAGGGCGGCAGCGTCGGGCCGCTCCGCCGAGCCGTGCGGGACGGTCAGCAGACCGGCTCGAGCCAGGCGCTCGCGCACCCGCTGCGCCTCCGTCCCGGCGAGGTCGGGGTCGGTGGTGGCGTCGAGGACCCGGGTGACGAACTCGTTGATGCTGCGCCCGCTCGTGCCCGCCGCGGCACGCACCCGCTCGACCAGCTCGTCGTCCGCCCGCCACGTGATCTGCTGCATGCATGCATGCTAGCGCGGTGGGTCGGAGAGGGATCGTTGGCGGGTCGCCCCTGAGCCCGCGCCCACGGACGTGCACGCCGCGGCGATCGCTCGGCGTGTCGGGGCACAGCGACCGGTCGTGCACGTCCGTCGCCGCGGCGCACCGGGCGTCGGTCCCGCGCAGCGCACGTCCGTCGCCGCGGCGCACCGGGCGTCGGCCCGGGCCGGCCGCGCCGATAGCCTCACCGGCGATGAGCGCCGACCTCCGCCCCGCCCCGTTCGGCGCCCGGCTCGCCGCGGCGATGCACGACGCCGGACCCCTGTGCGCGGGCATCGACCCGCACCCCGCACTGCTCGCCGACTGGGGCGTGGGCGACGACGTCGACGGGCTGGAACGGTTCGCCCTCACCTGCGTGGAGGCCTTCGCCGGGTCGGTCGCGGCGGTCAAGCCGCAGTCCGCCTTCTTCGAGCGGCACGGCTCCCGGGGCGTCGCGGTCCTGGAGCGGGTCGTCGCCGAGGCCCGCGCCGCGGGCGTGCTGTGCCTCGTCGACGCCAAGCGCGGCGACGTGGGGTCGACGATGGCCGCCTACGCCGAGGCCTACGTCGGTGACGGCTCCCCGCTGGCGGGGGACGCCGTCACCGTCAGCGCCTACCTGGGATTCGGGTCCCTCGACCCGCTGCTGGACCTCGCCGAGACCACCGGGCGCGGGGTGCTCGTCCTCGCGCTGACGTCGAACCCCGAGGGCGTGGGCGTGCAGCACGCCCTCGCGCCGGCGAGCGGGCGCGCGGTGGCCCGCGACGTGGCCGAGGGCGCCGCGGCCCGCAACGCGCTGCGCCGCGCCGGGGGGGACGCCGTCATCGACCTCGACCGGGCGCGCGCCCGGCGAGGCCCCGCCACCGCCACCTCGGCGGGCGGTGTCGCCGCCGCCGCGGACGAGCTGGGCTCCGTCGGGCTCGTCGTCGGGGCCACCGTCGGTGATGCCGCGCGCCGCCTCGGCATCGACCTCGCGGCGGTCGGTGGGCCGCTGCTGGCGCCCGGCCTCGGCGCGCAGGGCGCCGGTCCAGGTGACCTGGAGGGCGTCTTCGGCGACGCACGCCGCGCCGTGCTGCCGGCGATGAGCCGCGAGCTGCTGCGCGCCGGCCCGCGCACGGGCGCCCTGCGGGACGCCGCCGTCGCCGCCGCTGACGCCTGCCGCGCCGCGCTGGGACGATGAGCGACCACGGCGCCGAGGCCGGCCAGCCCCCCGCCGGAGCGACCCCCGCCGGGTCCACACCGGTGACGCGCGCGCTCACCGCGGCCTACCGCCTGGCCTTCCGCGCCCTGAGACGCCTGGACCCCGAGCGCGCGCACCACCTCGGGTCCACCGCGCTCCTCACCCTGGCGCGCGTACCGGTCCTCGCCCCCGCTCTGCGGCGCCTGGCCGCCCCACCGCCGAGCGCGGCCGTGACGGTGGCCGGCGTGCGCTTCCCGGGGCGCTTCGGCCTCGCCGCGGGCTTCGACAAGGAGGCCGCCGGCCTCGCCGCCTGGTCGATGCTCGGCTTCGCCTTCGCCGAGGTCGGCACCATCACCGCCCACCCCCAGAGCGGCAACGCCCGCCCCCGGCTGTGGCGCGAGCCCGCCCCGGACGGCCTGCGCAACGCCATGGGCTTCAACAACGCGGGGGCCCAGGCCGTCGAGCGGCGCCTCGCGGCGCTGCGCTCGACGGCGGCAGGGCGCCGGGGGGTCGGCGCGATGGTGGTCGGCGTGAACATCGGCAAGTCCCGCGTCACGCCCGTGGAGGAGGCCGCCGGTGACTACGCCCGCACCGCGACCCTGCTCAGCCCCCACGCCGACTACCTCGTGGTCAACGTCTCGTCCCCCAACACGCCCGGCCTGCGGGACCTGCAGGCCGTGGCGGCCCTGCGCCCGGTGCTCGTCGCGGTGCGCGACGCCGTGGCGACCGCCTGCCCCGACGGGGCGCCGCCGGTGCTCGTCAAGATCGCCCCCGACCTGGCCGACGACGACGTCGACGCGGTCGCCGACCTCGTGGTCGAGCTGGGGCTCGCCGGCGTGGTGGCCGTCAACACCACCGTCGCCCACGACCTCGGCGCCGGCGGGCTGTCCGGCCCGGCGGTGCGCGAGCGCGGCGTGGCGGTGGTGGCGCGCCTGCGCGAGCGCCTGGGGCCGGGTGCGGCGATCATCGGCGTGGGCGGGGTGAGCACCGGCGAGCACGCACTGGCCTACCGGCGCGCGGGGGCCGACCTCGTGGCCGGCTACACCGGCTTGGTCTACGGCGGCGCGTCGTGGGCCGTGGAGGCGAACCGGGCGCTGGCCGGCACGTGAGCGGGGGAGCGGCGCCGGGCAGGTGGCTCCGACCGGGTGTGATCGCTACCCTGGGGGAGTTCCTCCCCCAGCCGTCCCCCAGCCGTCTGCGCAGGTGAGCACCGTGGCCCTCCCCAGCCTGACCCCCGAGCAGCGCTCCGCCGCCCTCGACAAGGCCGCCGCGGCGCGCCGTGAGCGAGCTGCGGTGAAGAACAAGCTCAAGTACGGCCAGGGGCGCCTCGCGGACGTCATCGAGACGGGTCAGAAGGACGACGTCGTGGGCAAGATGCGCGTCAGCGCCCTGCTGGAGGCCCTGCCCGGCGTCGGCAAGGTCAAGGCCCACGAGGCCATGGAGGAGATCGGCATCGCCAGCAGCCGGCGCGTGCGCGGCCTCGGTACCAAGCAGATCGCGGCGCTGGTCGACCGCTTCCAGTGACCGTCCCTCTCTCCGAGACGCCCTCGGCCGAGCGACCGCGCCTCACCGTCCTGGCGGGGCCGACCGCGGTCGGCAAGGGCACCGTCGCCGCGAACGTCCGGGAGCGCTACCCGCACGTCGTCCTCTCCGTCTCGGCGACCACGCGGGCGCCGCGGCCGGGGGAGGTGGACGGTGTCCACTACCACTTCGTCGGCGAGCAGGGTTTTGACGACCTCGTCGCCGACGGCCAGATGCTGGAGTGGGCCGTGGTGCACGGTCGTCACCGGTACGGCACCCCGCGCCGCCCCGTGGAGGAGGCGCTGGGCTCGGGGCGGCCGGTGCTCCTCGAGATCGACCTCCAGGGCGCACGCCAGGTGCGCGTGGCGATGCCGAGCGCCCGCCTCGTCTTCCTCGCCCCGCCCACCTTCGCCGAGCTGGAGCGCCGTCTGCTGGGGCGCGGCACCGAGGGGGCGAGCGAGCGGGAGCGACGGCTGTCCACGGCGAGGGTGGAGCTGGCGGCCGAGGCGGAGTTCGACCTCACCATCGTCAACGACGACGTCGCCGCGGCGGCCGATCGTCTCGTACACTCGATGGGTCTGACCCCCGCGACCTGAGCCCCGCCGCTGCGGACCGGCCCCCCGGTCCTGCCGGCGGCGCGCGACGCGGTCGAGCGACCCGAACCGCCCTCGCGGTCGAGCCGCTCGAGCGCCGCACCCGTCCCGCGGGGGCCCACCCGAGGCCTGGAGGTCCACCGTGTCAGGAACCGTCGCCCACCCCGAGGGCATCACCAACCCCCCCATCGACGACCTGCTGGCCGCCGCCGACGGCAGCAAGTACGCCCTGGTCATCTACGCCGCGAAGCGCGCCCGCCAGATCAACGCCTACTACTCGATGCTCGCCGAGGGCCAGCTGGAGAACGTCGGGCCCCTCGTCGAGACCCACGTCCAGGAGAAGCCGCTGTCCGTGGCCCTGCGCGAGATCGACGCCTCGCTGCTCACCAGCTCCCCGTACGACCCGAGCGCGCAGGTCGACGCCGCCGTGGACGCCGAGAGCTTCGTCGGCGAGGGCGCGTTCGAGACCGGGTTCGACGTCTCTGCCGGCTTCGACCCGAACGCCGGCTTCGACGGCGGTGCCGGCTTCGGCGGGGGCTCGTTCGACGCCCCGCAGGACGGCTCCGGCGAGACCCCGACGTCCTGAGCCCGGAGGAGCACCGGAGGCAGCGGCCCGTGCGTGGACGTCGTCCCTCCGTCGTCCTCGGCGTGGGCGGGGGCATCGCGGCCTACAAGGTCGCGTCGCTGCTGCGCCTGCTCACCGAGGGCGGGGCCCGCGTGCGGGTGGTCCCCACCGACGCCGCCCTGCGCTTCGTGGGGGAGGCCACGTGGGCGGCCCTGTCGGGCGAGCCCGTCGCCACCGGGGTGTGGGACGACGTGCACGAGGTGCCGCACGTCGCTCTGGGCCGCCGCGCCGACCTCGTGGTCGTGGCCCCGGCCACCGCGGACCTCCTGGCACGGGCCGCCCACGGCCTGGCCGACGACCTGCTCGGGGCGGTGCTGCTCACCGCCCGGTGCCCCGTGCTCATGGCCCCGGCGATGCACACCGAGATGTGGGAGCACCCCGCCACCGTCGCCAACGTGGCGCTGCTGCGCGAGCGCGGCGTGCACGTCATGGACCCCGGAGTCGGGCGGCTGACGGGCTCCGACACCGGCGCCGGGCGGCTGCGCGAGCCTGAGGAGATCCACGCCGAGGCGCTGACGCTGCTGCTCGGAGCGGCCGGCACGACGGGCACGGCGCGCGGCACGGACGACGGGGTCACGACGACCGGGCAGCCCGGGGACCTCGTGGGGCGCCGCGTGGTGGTCTCCGCCGGAGGCACCCGCGAGATGCTCGACCCCGTCCGCTTCCTCGGCAACGCCTCCAGCGGCCGCCAGGGGATCGCCCTCGCGCGCGCGGCGGCCGCTCGCGGCGCCGAGGTGGTCCTCGTCGCCGCCCACGTGGACGTCGCCCTGCCGGAGGCACCCGGTACCGAGGTGGTCCGCGTGTCCTCCACCGCCGAGCTCGACGCCGCCGTGCGCGCCGCCGCGCCCGACGCCGACGCGGTGGTGATGGCCGCTGCGGTGGCGGACTTCCGCCCGGCCCGCCTCGCGGACGCGAAGATCAAGAAGAGCGCCGGCTCGGGCGCGCCGGCTCTCGAGCTCGAACCGACGCAGGACGTCCTCGCCGGTCTCGTCGCCGCCCGCGCCGCCGGCGACCTGCCGGCCTCGACGGTGCTCGTGGGGTTCGCCGCCGAGACCGGCGACGGCACGGCCACCGTCCTCGAGCACGGCAGGGCCAAGCTCGCCCGGAAGGGCGCCGACGCGATCGTCGTCAACGAGGTCGGCCACGGCCGCGGGTTCGGCGACGTGCCCACCACCGCCACGCTGATCGAGCGCGCCGGTGACGGCGCCCTCAGCGAGGGGACCACCGTGGGCCCCGGTCCCAAGTCCGTCGTCGCCGACGCCGTCTGGGACCTCGTGGTCGCGCGGTGGGCCCGCGACGGCTCCTGAACCGCACCGCACCCGCCGTGCGGGCCGGACCCACCGTCGCCGCGGCGTCACGTGCCCCGGCCGTTAGGCTCGCGCGGTCGCGGCGGCAGCCGCCGACGGGCACCCACCAGTCGAGCACGAGGAGCGCAGTGACGGCACCGAAGGACCGCGGCGCGCTGCGCCTGTTCACCTCCGAGTCGGTCACCGAGGGGCACCCGGACAAGATCTGCGACCAGATCTCCGACGCCATCCTCGACGACCTCCTGCGCCAGGACCCCGGCTCGCGCGTCGCCGTCGAGACGATGGTGA
>JARIBR010000344.1 GCA_029258695.1 Quadrisphaera sp. | reverse complement strand
CCCGCTGATGATGGACGCCTCGAGCGCCCAGGCGCTGCGGGCACCGGTCATCGCGCGCACGGTGTGGGTCACGCGCGAGCACCCCGACGAGCGCTGGCCCGCCGGCGCCTACCCCACCCAGTCGGTCGAGGACGACGGCATGACGCGCTGGGTGGCCGACGACGAGCCGCTGGAGAACACCGACGTGGTGCTCTGGTACACGTTCGGCATCCACCACGTCACCCGCGCCGAGGACTGGCCGGTCATGCCCGCGGACACCGTCGCCTTCTGGCTCAAGCCGTTCGGCTTCTTCGACGAGAACCCCTCGATCGACGTCGCCCCCTCACCGAGCGGGGCCTGCAGCACGTGAGACGCCACGGGCGGGGACCCGGCGCGACGCCGGACGGCGTGTCGCACCGGGGCCCCGCCCGCCGGTCGCGCTGATCGGCCGAGAGAGCCTGCAGGTCAGGTCAGGGCATCGCGGCGTACGCGGGCAGCGTGAGGAAGTCGCTGTACTCCTGCGCGAGCGCGACCTCGGTGAACATCCCCTTCGCCTCGTCCCAGCGCCCGGAGTCGAAGGCCTCGCCCCGGTCGCTGCGGATGGCCTCCATCTCCTCGTCGACGACGCGCCGCACGAGGTCCGGGGTGACCTGCTGGCCGTCCTCGAGCTCGATGCCGTTGTTCACCCACTGCCACACCTGGCTGCGGCTGATCTCCGCGGTGGCGGCGTCCTCCATGAGGTTGTTGATGCCCACCGCCCCGTTGCCGCGCAGCCACGACTCGAGGTACTGGATGCCGACGCTGACGTTCGAGCGCAGCCCCGCCTCCGTCACCGCACCGGGCGTGGCACGCACGTCCAGCAGGTCCGCGGCGCTGACGTCGACGTCCTCGCGCAGCTTGTCGATCTGGTTCGGCCGGTCCCCGAGCACCTCGGTGAAGGCCTCGCGGCAGGTCTCGACCATGCCCGGGTGCGCCACCCAGGAGCCGTCGAAGCCGTCGTTGGCCTCGCGCTCCTTGTCCGAGCGCACCTTGGCGAAGGCCGCCTCGTTGACCTCGGGGTCGCGGCTCGGGATGAAGGCGGCCATCCCCCCGATGGCGTGCGCGCCGCGCTTGTGGCAGGTGCGCACCAGCAGCTCGGTGTAGGCCCGCATGAACGGGACCGTCATGGTGATGGCGTTGCGGTCGGGCAGGAGGAACTCCTCGCCGCGCGTACGGAAGGACTTGATGACCGAGAACATGTAGTCCCAGCGGCCGGCGTTCAGCCCGGCCGAGTGCTCGCGCAGCTCGTAGAGGATCTCCTCCATCTCGAAGGCCGCGGGGTAGGTCTCGATGAGGCAGGTGGCGCGCACGGTGCCGCGCGGGATGCCGAGGTGCTCCTGGGCCATGACGAACACGTCGTTCCACAGCCGCGCCTCGAGGTGGGACTCCATCTTCGGCAGGTAGAAGTACGGGCCGAGCCCGGCGTCGACCTGCGCCTGGCCGCAGGCGGTGAGGTAGAGGGCGAAGTCGGTCAGCGAGCCGGAGACGACCTCGCCGTCGACGGTGATGTGCTTCTCCGGCAGGTGCCAGCCGCGGGGGCGCACGACGATGGTCGCCAGCGGCGCGTCGTCGCGCAGCGCGTAGTGCTTGCCCGCCTCGTTGGTGAGCTCGATGGTGCCGGCCACCGCGTCGGCCAGGTTGATCTGGCCGTTGACGACGTTCTCCCACGCGGGCGTGTTGGCGTCCTCGAGGTCGGCCAGCCACACCTTCGCCCCGGAGTTCAGGGCGTTGATGGTCATCTTGCGCTCGGTGGGGCCGGTCATCTCCACGCGGCGGTCGGCCAGCCCGGGAGCCGGCTCGGCGACGCGCCAGTCCGGGTCCTCGCGCACGGAGGCGGTCTCGGGGAGGAAGTCCAGCGTGCCGCCGTCGGCGAGAGCCGCCACCCGCTGGGCCCGGGCCTCCAGCAGCTCACGGCGGCGCGGCTCGAAGGCCCGGTGCAGCTCGGCGAGCAGCCCCAGCGCCCGCGGGGTCAGGACCTCCTCGGAGCGGGGAACCTCTGGACCGCTCACCTCGACCCCGTCGGGCCGTCCGCCACTGCCCTGCTGCGCCGTCGTCGCCACGTGTGTCTCCGATCATCGATCCACCGCCCGACGCTGCTGCTCCGGGCTCTGGGTCCGTGAACGGTAGCGAGTTGGTCACGACCGGAGCAACCGGTCCGACCGACGCGCTCCGGTGGTCCACGTCTTGACCGGCACCGCCGCAGGCAGCATCATCGCCAGCACCTGGTCCACGGAGCCCCACGGCTGCGCTCGGCCCTCGGGACACTTCACCGTGGAAGGTCTTCGCATGGACAACATCGGCGTCCTCAGCCTGCTGGCCCTGTCCCCCATCGTCGTCGTCGGGGTCCTGCTCGTGGGGCTGCGGTGGCCGGCGAAGTACGCCATGCCCCTCGGCTTCGTCGTCGTCGCCGTCATCGCGGCCACCGTGTGGCAGATGGACCTCGCGGTCATCGCCGCCTCGACCGTCGAGGGCCTGGTCATCGCGATCGGCCTGCTCTGGATCATCTTCGGGGCGCTGCTCCTGCTCCAGACGCTCACCGGCTCGGGCGCCATGGCCACCATCCGCGCCGGCTTCACCACCATCAGCCCCGACCGCCGCGTCCAGGCGATCATCATCGGCTGGCTCTTCGGCTCCTTCATCGAGGGCGCCTCCGGCTTCGGCACGCCCGCCGCGATCGTGGCGCCCCTGCTGCTCGCGCTCGGTTTCCCGGCCATGGCCGCGGTGATGGTGGGCCTGATCATCCAGTCCACCCCCGTGAGCTTCGGGGCGGTGGGCACCCCGATCCTCGTCGGCGTCACCGGCGGCCTCACCGGCAGCCCGGAGGTCGACGCCGAGGTGGCGCGGGTCGGCACCACGTTCCCCGACTACGTCGCCGGCATCGGCCTCGAGGTCGCCGCCATCCACGCCGTCATCGGCCTGCTGATCCCGCTGTTCGTGGTCTGCATGCTCACGGGCTTCTTCGGCGAGCACCGCCGGTTCGGGGACGGGCTGAAGGTGGCGCCCTTCGCGATCTACGCCTCGCTGGCCATGACGGTGCCCTACGTGCTCGTCGCCGCCGTCCTGGGCCCGGAGTTCCCCGCGCTCATCGGCGGGCTCATCGGGCTGACGCTGGTGATGCTCACGTCCAGCCGCGGGTTCCTCATGCCGAAGGACGTCTGGGACTTCCCCCCGCGCAGCGCCTGGCAGGAGCGGTGGATGGGTCGCATCGCCCCCGGGGCCACGACCGAGGTGGCCCGCCGCGTGATGAGCACCCCGATGGCCTGGGCGCCCTACGTCACCGTGGCGGCGCTGCTGGTGCTCACCCGCACCGTCGCCCCGCTCAAGGCGGCCCTGCAGGCGCCGACGATCACGCTCGAGAACATCTTCGGCACCGAGATCACGGCCTCCCTGCAGCCGCTGTACGTCCCGGGCTTCATCCTCGTCCTCGTCTCCGTGCTCACCGTCGCGCTGCACCGCATGAGGGGCGACGCCGTGGCCGCGGCGTGGAAGACCTCGGCGGGCCAGCTGGCGGGTGCCGGTGTGGCGCTGCTGTTCGCCCTGCCGCTGGTGCGGGTGTTCATCAACTCCGGGGAGGCGTTCAACGGCTCGGGGCTGGCGAGCATGCCGATCACCATGGCGACGGGGGCCTCTGAGCTGGCCGGTTCCACGTGGCCGCTCTTCGCGCCGTGGGTCGGGGCGCTGGGTGCCTTCCTCGCGGGCAGCAACACCGTCAGCAACCTCACGTTCTCGCTGTTCCAGTTCGTCACGGGCGAGAACATCGGCGCCGCTCCCGGGACCGTCGTCGCCACCCAGGCCGTCGGGGGCGCTGCCGGCAACATGATCGCGATCCACAACATCGTGGCGGCCTCGGCCACCGTCGGGCTGCTGGGGCGCGAGGGCGACCTCATCCGCAAGACGATCATCCCGACCACCTACTACTGCCTCGCTGCGGGCGGCATCAGCTTCGTCATCATCGCCGGGGTGGGGCTCAACGCGGGCACGGGCCTGCTGGTCCTCCTCGTCGCCGCGCTCATCGCGGTCGCGCTGCGGCTGAGGGCCGCACCGGACCCGGCACGCACCCCCGCCGGCACCGCGGACCCACGGCCGCTGGACGCCGGCACCACGCCGACGACGCCCTGACGCCCCCGCGAGCGGGGAGCCGGTGCGCCCTCGACACCTCGAGCGGGGAGTTGCTGCGCCACGGCGCAGCACGTCGGTGACGCCACGTCCCCGCTCGGCGAGCCCATCAACGGCACGCCCCCATGCCCACCCCGCCAGCCCCAGCCCGCCAGCCCCATCCCCGCTCATGCCGGGGACGCTCAGCCGTGGTGAGCGTCGGTGAGGCGCGGCACCACGTCCCCGGTCGTTCGAGCGACGGTCTCATGCTGCGGCGCCACGTCCCCGGTCGTTGGATCCGTGCCGACGACGGGCACGCCCGGCAGCTCGCCGCCTCGGCCGGTTCAGCGCTCCCAGCAGGGGTTCAGCGCGCCAGCGCGGCGGCGGCGGTTCGATGCGCCACCGGCTCAGCGCGCCAGCGCGGCGGCGGCGTGGGCCGCGACGCGGCTCGGCGACAGCGCGGTCGGGTACACCGCCACCGCCCCGATCGCGCCGTCGAAGAACGAGTGATCGGGGTTGCCACCGATGAACAACCGCCCTCCGCGGTCCACCGGGCGGATCCGGTACCCCTCACCCAGGGAGTCCACGTCGCGCCGGACCCCGTCGCGGTAGAGGCGCACGATCCCCCACCCGTCGGAGCCCGTGGTGCGGGTGTCGTACACCGCCGTGAGGTGGATCCACGTCCCCTCGCGCAGCTCGTCCTGCACGTACGACCCTGCCCCGAGGCCGCCGGCGGGGTTGAAGGCGTACGCCGAGAGCCGGTTAGGGCGCTCGGCGTCGGCGTCGTAGAACCGGACGGCGTACTCCTGGTCTCCGGAGGCGCCGTAGCGGTTGCCCTTCTGGAGCAGGTGCACCATCGGGCCGTCGCCCGAGGCGGAGGGGCTCCTCATGCCCCGCACGCGGTCGGGGCGCACCAGCAGCTCGACGGTCAGCCGGCCGGTCGTCGCGATCGACAGGTCCTCCGCGCCGGCCACGCTGAGGTAGCCGCTGCGGCCGTCGAGGTCCATGCCGGTGCGCCCGTCCGGCGTCCTCGTGGGCCGGTACCGGCCGTGGACGTCGACGTCCCGCGACGGTGAGGCGGCGTCGCGCACGAGGCCGGAGTGCTGGTCCGCGCGGAGCATCATCGTCGGGCGGTCGAGGAGCATCGCGGCCTCGTAGGACGACGCCCGGCCCGCGGAGGCGCTCACGCTCCCGTCGGAGGTCGCAGCGTCGGCCGGGCCGGCCTGCCCGGTGGCCCCGGCGACCAGCACGGCGGCGAGCGCCACCCCCATGGCAACTCGCCCCCGTCGTCGTCCTTCGTGACCGAGGCTCGTGAGAGACATGGACGGAGTGTGTTCGGTCAGATGCTGTGTGTAGCATCTCTTGCTCACACTGCCCCTGTGACCTGAGTCACGATCGTCGGCGGCTTCGTGGGTCAGCAGCGAGGTGAGGTCGCCGACAGGCTGCTCGCTGGCGGCGAGCCGACGTGGTGGGGCCCATCGAGGTCCCTCGATCGATGAGTGGCGCCCATCCACTCCTGGCGGTGGTCGGAGAGCGCTCGCCTGCAGGAGTCGGGTTGCACGCTAGGTTCGAGGTATGGATGAGGACGAGCTGCAACCCGGTCCAGACAGCGGTCTTGACCTCAGCCTGGCAGGAATCATGCAGCCTTCCAACGCAGTGTTCAGGCGACTCGAGCTGACCAATTTTCTCTCCTACAAGTCAGCCCTCGTTGATCTCGGTCAATTCGTGGCGCTGATCGGACCCAATGCCAGCGGCAAGTCCAACATGGTATCGGGGATCAGGCTCCTCCGTGACATCGCCGTCTACGGGCTGCCAGTCGCCCTGGCCCGTCGGGGCGGTTTCGATCAGCTCCGCCACCGCAGCGCCGGACGACCGAATGACCCCGGCCTACGGCTGACGTTCGTCCTCGATGACGAGCAAGAATCTTTTTACGAGCTGAAGCTCGGCGCGGTCAAAGGAGGCAGATACCGGGTGAAGGAGGAGACTGCCTCTGTCCACCGACCTGGCGGACACTTCACGATGAGGAGTGATGGGACGAAAGTCGAGTGGCTCGACGAGTTCCGCCAAGATGGTGAGTGTGCGCGGCTTCCAGGGTCGTTCGCGGTACCCCCAGGCCAGAGCGCGTTATCGTCCGGTGGGATAGCCGGCTACCTGGTGTTCAACGCCCTCCAGGCGATGAGGACGGTGGAGGTGAGTCCAGCGAAGGTGGCCGATCTTCAGGAACCCAGCTCCACCCAGGAGTTCGAGCCGGACGGGTCGAACGTCGTCAGCCTTTATGAGATCCTTTCGGTGGAGGATCGACGAGCACTGGTCGACGAGCTGGCAGCGATCGTGCCTGGCATCGTCAGCATTGAGGTGGCGCGCCTGGCAGATCGGCAGACGCTGCGGTTCAAGCAGAGCACGGAGAGCGGGAACCGCGAGTTCTACGCCAAGCAGATGTCCGACGGAACACTCCGGGCCCTCGCCATCCTGCTCGCCGTCCGCCAGATGCCTGCCCGGGGGCTGCTCGTCATCGAGGAGCCAGAGATCGCCATTCACCTGGGGGCGCTCCGCACGCTGGTCGAACTGTTGAAAGCCCAGTCCGACAGGGTCCAGGTGATGATCACCACGCACAGCGCAGACATCGTTGACGCCCTTCCGTTGGAGGCCCTGCGCGTGGTCTGGAACCAGAACGACGCCTCGCACATCGCGCCCGTCTCGGAGCACTCGAGAGAGCCTGTACGCCTGGGGCTCATCACCCCCGGTGAGCTGCTGCGCTCCGACGCGCTCGACCCTGCGGTCTGATGGCGGCCTCACCGAGCGATCCGCACGTCGGGCTCGTCGTCGAGGGGGCGGGCGACGTCAAGGCTCTCCCGATGCTGCTCCGCTCACACCTCCAGGCCCATGGAGAATTCCGCGACGTCCTTGGCAAGCCGGTCGCGCTCCACGGGCGCACGAAAGCGTTCACCGTCAACGGCATCGAAGGGTACGTCGCCGCCGCGAGCCGGCCTGGCTGCGTCGGCGTGCTGGTGGTCCTCGACGGTGAGGGCGATTGCGTCGCGGATGTCGGTCCTCCCCTGAGGGACAGAGCTGACAACGCCTCCGGGGCTCTCGTGCGCGTCGCTCTGGCTGACCGTGACTTCGAGGACTGGATCTACGCCTCCGCGGAGACTCTCGGCCTCGGCCTGGACCGGTACGACGCCGGTCATCGCGGGCAGCGCGTCCTCAAGGAGGCGTTGAGACCCGGCTCATACACCAAACCTGTATGGCAACCACGTCTGACATCGAAGGTAGACGTGGTGTTGGCACAATCACGGTCGACAAGCCTGGACCGGTGTCTGCGCCGCTTCGACGAGCTGCGAGCGGCGCTGCCACCCAGACCGTGAGAGGTCGCCATGCCGCGGGCATCGAACCGTCAGGGGGCCATCCCTACCTCAGCAGCGGCTCCACCCCCAGGTCCCTGATCGAGGCGTCGAGCACCTGGACGGTGTGTGCCATGCCGACGTCCGCCCCGGCGCGCTCCAACCCGGTCGCCACCTGCATGAGGCACCCCGGGTTCGCCGTGACCAGCAGCGCGGCGCCGGTGGAGGCGATGTTCGCGGCCTTGCGGTCCCCCAGCTGACGGGCTGGCTCGGGGAAGAGGATGTTGTAGATCCCCGCCGAGCCGCAGCAGATCTCCCCCTCGGGGATCTCCCGCAACTCCACGCCGGGGATGCCCCGCAGGAGCTGGCGCGGCTGGGACGTCACGCCCTGGGCGTGGGCGAGGTGGCAGGCGTCGTGGTAGGCCACCGTGACGTCGAGGCGGTGCCGAGGCGCCACGGGCCCCAGCTCGACGAGCAGCTCCGCGACGTCGAGCACTGCGCCGGCGAACCGCTGCGCCCGCTCGCGGTAGGCCTCGTCGTCGCGCAGCAGGTCCGCGTACTCCTTCATCGTCGAGCCGCAGCCGGCCGCGTTGACGACGACGTGGTCCACCCCGGAGGCCTCGAAGACGTCGATGATCGACCGCGCATAGCCCATCGCCTCGTCCTCGCGGCCGTTGTGGGCGCTCAGCGCACCGCAGCAGCCCTGCGCGCGCGGCACCACCACCTCGCACCCCTCGGCGGCCAGCACCCGGGCGGTCGCGGCGTTGACGTCGGGGAAGAACTCCCCCTGGACGCACCCGGTGAGCATCCCCACGGTGGCGCGCTTCTCCCCGACGGCGGGGATGGTCCCGGGGAGCTCGACGCGCTTGCCGAGCGGCGGCGCGAGGGCCTCCATCGCGGCGAGCTGCGGCGCGAACCGCTCGAGCAGCCCGGTGCGTCGCACGAGCGTGCCGAGACCCAGGCGCTGGTAGACCTTGAGCGGACCGCTGATCGCCCGCAGGCGCTCCTTGTGGGGGAACAGGGCGAAGATCAGCCCGCGCAGCGCCCGGTCCGGCAGGGAACGACGGTGGTGGCGCTCGACCTGCCCGCGGGTGGTGTCGATGAGCTTGTCGTACTGCACCCCCGACGGGCACGCGGTGACGCACGCCATGCACCCCAGGCACGCGTCCCAGTGCTGGACCATCGAGTCCGTCATCGGCTCCCCGGACAGCCCCTGCGTCATGAGGTCGATGCGGCCGCGCGGGGAGTCCATCTCCTCCCCCCACAGCACGTAGGTGGGGCAGGTGGGCAGGCAGAACCCGCAGTGCACGCAGTCGCCGGCGAGGGCCGCGTCCGGCGGGCGGTGGTCGTCGAAGGCGGGCCTGACGCCGTTCGCGCCGCCCCGAGCGTGCTGGTGGTCCGGTGCGCCGACGCGCGGCATGCCGAGGTCCGTCATCAGATGCCTCCCACGAAGCGTCCCGGCGCCAGGCGGCGCTCGGGGTCGAAGCGTTCCTTGACCGCCCGCATGAGCGCGAGCGCCGGCACCGGGCCCCACCCGTCGGCGGGCCCCGTGAGGACCTCCTCGACGTCGGGCGGGGCGGTGAGCACCACGGCGGCCCCGCCGTGCTCGGCGCACACCGCCCGCAGGCGGACGAGCGTCTCGATGACCACCTCGGGCGCCGTGCCCGGGGCCAGCCCGGCGTGCAGGACCCCGTCACCGGCAGACCCCCGCAGCGAGACGCCGGTGCCGGTCGAGGCCGCGGCGGACGCCACCGCCGCGAGCAGGGCGCGCAGGCCCGTGAGCGCGAAGGTCAGCTTGAGCCCCGTGCCCCCGGGGGCCCACGGGTAGGCGCCCCAACCGTCCGCGGTCTGCTGCGAGGCCGTGGCTCCCTCGCCGAGGAGGCCCAGCAGGTCCGCGGAACGAGCCGCGACACCGCGCTCCGTCCCCTCCAGCAGGACGCTGAGGGTGGCGCCCCCAGGACCGGCGCGGGCGTCGTCGTCGAGCTCCACGGCGGCCGGCACCAGCTGGGAGCCCACCACGGCGTGGACGAGGCGGTGCGCGGCGTCGGGGCCGTCGACCGCCACGGAGACCACCGAGCGCGCCGGCGGGCGCGGGTGCAGGCGGAAGGCGGCGCGGGTGATGACCGCGAGCGTGCCGAAGGACCCGACGGCGAGCTTGCCGACGTCGTAGCCCGCGACGTTCTTCACCACGCGTCCGCCTGCCGTGGCGACCACGCCGTCGGCGCGCACCACGGTGCACCCGATCATGAGGTCGCGCGCGGTGCCCGCGGCCACGCGCACCGGCCCGGAGGCGTTCGCGGCCAGGGTCCCGCCGATCGTGGCGCCCGGGCACGTCTCGTCCAGCATGAGCCGCTGCTCCGCGCTGGCGACCACCTCGTCCACGTGGGCCAGGCGCGCCCCCGCCTCGACGTCGACGATGAGGTCTCCGGCGGCGTGGTCGAGCACCTGGTCCATCCCCGTGGTGTCCAGCACCAGGTCCACCCGCTCGGGCGGACGCCCCCAGGCCAGCTTGGTGCCCGCCCCCCGGGGGACCACGACGAGGCGGTGGGTCGCCGCGGCGCGGAGCACCTCGGCGGTCTGCCGGGTGGACCGCGGCCGGGCGACCACGGAGGCGCTCACGCCCGCGACGGCGTCGGCGGGCGTCGCCTCCTCGACGGGGCAGGCGGACCCGAGGTCCCGCAGGACGGCGTCGGCGTCGACGCCGGGGGCCGCGCTCATCAGAAGATGTCCGCCTGCCCGGCCGCGACGGCCGGGTGCGCCGCCTCACCGGCCTTGTGGCGGCCGGGGACCTCTCCGCACAGGCGGGGGGTGGGGAAGACCTTGCCGGGGTTGGCGATGCCGGCGGGGTCGAAGGCGCAGCGCAGCCTCGCCATGGTCTCCAGGTCCTCCTCGGCGAACATCCGCGGCAGGTGCTTGGCCTTGTCGATGCCCACGCCGTGCTCGCCCGTGATGGAGCCACCGCGCTCGATGCAGAGGTCGAGGATGGCGCCGCTGACCCTCTCGGCGCCCTCGGAGGCCCCCTCGACCCGCTCGTCGAAGAGCACGAGAGGGTGGAGGTTGCCGTCGCCGGCGTGGAAGACGTTGGCGACGCGCACCCCGGACTCCTCGCTGAGACGGGTGATCTCGCGGAGCACCTCGGGCAGCGCGGTGCGCGGGATCACCCCGTCCTGGACGATGTAGTCGGGGCTGATCCGGCCCACCGCCGCGAACGCGGACTTGCGGCCCTTCCAGATCAACGCCCGCTCGGCCGCGTCGTGCGCGAGCCGCGCGCCGAAGGCCCCGTGCTCGGCGACGAGGCGCTGGACCTGCTCCAGCTCGTGGTCCACCTCGGCGGCGGGCCCGTCGACCTCGATGATGAGCACCGCTCCGGCCCCGTCGGGGTAGCCGCACCGCACCGCCGCCTCGGCGGCCTCGACGGCGAGGGCGTCCATCATCTCGATCGCCGCCGGCACCACGCCCGCGGCGATGATCGCCGACGTCGCCGCGCCCGCCTCGTCGGGCGAGGGGAAGCCGACGAGCACGGTGATGACCTTCTCGGGCAGGCGCACGAGGTTCACCGTCACGGAGGTGACGACGCCGAGGGTCCCCTCCGAGCCGACGACGGCGCCCATGAGGTCGTAGCCGGGTGCGTCGGGGGCCAGGGAGCCGAGCTCGACGACGTCACCTGCTGCCGTCACCAGCGTCAGACCCGTGACGTGGTGGTTGGTGAAGCCATACTTGAGGCAGTGGGCGCCGCCGGAGTTCTCCGCCACGTTGCCGCCGATCGAGCAGATCGTCTGGCTGGAGGGATCGGGGGCGAAGTAGTAGCCGCCCGGGGTCGAGGCCTTGGACAGCTCGAGGTTGATGACGCCCGGCTCGACCACCGCGCGCTGGTCCTCCGGGCGGAGCTCGCGGATCGCGCGCATCCTCGAGAGGACGATGACGATGCCGTCGGCGCGGGGCAGCGAGCCCCCGGACAGCCCGGTGCCCGAGCCGCGCGCGACGAAGGGGACGCCGTGCTCGGCGCACGCGGAGACGATCGCCGCGACGTCGGCCGTGGTCTCGGGCAGGACCACGAGCGCGGGGGTGACGCGGTAGTGGGTCAGCCCGTCGCACTCGTAGGTGCGCAGCCGCGCGTGGTCGTCGATGACGGCGTCGGGCGCCAGCCGGGAGCGGGCCACCGCGGCCACCGCGGCGACGCCCTGCGCGTTGCCCCCCACGCGACCGGTGCTGGCGTCCTCGGGGATCGGGTCAGGGGTGGGCTGGGGGCCGGTCGTGGCGGCCTCGTCGACGCTCATGACCGTCGCAGCTTCGGGTGGTCCACAGGGTGCCTCCGCGCCGTCGCAGGGTGGGCTGTCCCCCGAGTGTAGGCATCACCGCCCCGAGGCGCTCACCCCGTGATGCGTCGCAGGACGCGCAGCGTCACCTCGGCGGTGATGCCGAAGAGGACGTGGGAACCCGCCTCCCACACCCACCAGGACTTCCCCAGCTGGCTGACCGGGGCCTGGAGGCCCGCCGCGGGCACCGCGGTCAGGTGCGTGGAGGCGAACAGGGCGAGCGCGCCCACGGAGCCGAGCCCGGCGCGCGCCGCCGGGACGCGACGGGTGAGCAGGGAGTAGACCACCGGGTACCCGAAGGCCATCGCGCGGTGGAACCACTCGGCGCCCGCCGCGATCTGCTCGTCGTCGCGCCCGCGCTGGAGGTCGCGGCCCAGCAGCGGGGCCACGCGCAGGTACATGTTGGTCGGCGGCATCCGGTCCAGGTGGCCGGCGGGGTCGGCGCCGAGGAGCTCCTTCTGGCCCGGCTCCGGCGGGAACCACCGCTCCCCCAGCGGTTGGAGGGTGGCCTCGGCCTGGGCCTTGACCTGCTTGGCGGCGTACCCGGCGACGAGCCCCTGGGCGATGTCGAGGACGATCCTGGCGGTGCTCATGGCGCGGTTCTAGCACGCGCCCGCCACCGGTGCGCGGCCGAGGGCTGTCGCCACGACGAGCACGGGCGGCACGGCGGGCACGGGCGGCACGGGCGGGCCCCCAGCCCGATCGGCGGTCGCCACCGGCGGGACCTCTTCCCTACGATCCCCGGGGAGGAGCCCGGGCGGTGCAGGCCTGCGGCGTGGCGTGAGACCGGGGGCGGGCGTGGGCGACGTGGGCGACGTGGCCGACCCCGTGGTGGAGCCGCCCCCACCCGTCGTCACCCGCGGGTCCGTGGTGCGCGTCGCGGCGCTCGCCGCCATCGCGCTGGTGGTCGTCGCCGTCGCCGTCCACGAGGCCGGCGCGTCGGTCCGCGAGGCCCTCGAGGGCCTCGTCGACGTCCATCTCTGGTGGCTCCCGCCGCTCCTGATCGCCCAGGCCGTGTCCATGGCCTCGATCGGGCGCCAGCAGCGCACCCTCGTCGCCCCGAGCGCGGAGCACCGCCCCGGGATGCGCTCGGTGCTGAGGACCACCTACGCCGGCAACGCGATCTCCGTCTCGGTGCCTCTCGCGGGCCCGAGCATCGCGACGGCCTTCACCTACCGGCGCTACACCCGCGCCGGCGCCCGCCCCGGCCAGGTGGCCACCGGCCTGGCCGTCTCGGGGGTGGTCTCGCTCTCGGCGTTCGTGGCGATCATCGCGACCGCAGCGGTCTCCTCGGGCCGCACCGCACTGCTCGTGGGCGGCCTCAACGCCCTCGCGCTCAGCGCCGTGCCCGTGGTGGTGCTGGCGCTGGTCCTGCACTCCGAGCGCCTGCGGACGCTGTCCGTGACACCGCTGGCCCGCGTGCTGCGCCTGGTGCAGCACGCGGCCCGCCGGCCCCGCGGTGACGCCCGTGACCTCGTGGTCTCGGCGCTGCGCCAGCTCGCGGAGGCCGAGCTCCGTCCCCGGCAGGTCGCCAGGGCCACCGCCTTCGCCCTCCTCACCTGGACCGGTGACCTGGCGACCCTCGGCTTCGCGCTGGCCGCCGTGGGCGCACCGATCACGGGGTCGTCCCTGCCGCTGCTGGTCCTCGCGTGGGCGGCAGGGGTCACCTCGGCGGGCGTGGGCCTGGTCCCCGGCGGGATCGGCGTCGTCGAGCTGACCATGACCGCGGTGATGACCGCGGCCGGCGTCCCGCTGGTCGCCGCGCTGTCGGGGGTGCTGCTCTACCGGATCGTCGCGTTCTGGCTGGTCCTGGCCGTCGGATGGGTGCTCGTCGCGATCAAGGTCCGCCAGGCGCCGCCGGCCGTCCCGCCGACGCCCGTCACCTGACGCGCGCGGCCCGCACCGGGACGCAGCGTGCGTGCCACGATGTCGCGGTGAGCGAGAGCGCACGGGAGGCACCCCGCACGAGCCCGGCGCGGCGCGCGAGCCGGCAGCGTGGCGCGGTGGCTGAGCTCCTGGAGCGCCGCGACGGCTTCCACAGCGCCCAGGACCTCCACTCCCAGCTGCGCGGGGAGGGCAACCCCGTCGGCCTGGCGACGGTGTACCGGGCGCTGCAGTCCCTCGTCGAGGACGGCGCCGTGGACGTGCTGCGCAGCGGCGACGACGGCGAGTCGGTCTACCGCCGGTGCAGCTCGGGGCACCACCACCACCTGGTGTGCCGGGGGTGCGGGCTCACCGTGGAGGTCGAGGGGTCGGACGCCGAGCGGTGGGCGAGGCGCACCGCCACCGACCACGGCTTCTCCGACGTCACGCACGTCATGGAGATCTTCGGCACGTGCAGGTCCTGCCGCGCCGCGGCCCTAAGGTGAGAAGCGTTATCACTTTCTCTCTCCCGGGAGCCTCCATGACCTGCACGTCACCCCGCCGCCTCGTCGCGCCGGGCCTGCTCGGCGCCGCGATCCTGCTCGCCGGGTGCGGTGGAGGGAGCGAGCGGGCCCCGGAGGCTGGCGAGCAGGCCGCGGGGACGACGACCGGTGCGCTCTCCGTCGTCGCCTCGACCGACGTGTGGGCGGACGTGGCCTCCGCCGTCGGCGGGGAGGCGGTGGAGGTCACCTCCTTCATCTCCGACCCGAGCCAGGACCCCCACTCCTACGAGGCCAGCGCCCGCGACCAGCTGGCGGTCCTCGACGCCGCGGTCGTCGTCGAGAACGGCGGCGGCTACGACGACTTCATGGAGCGCCTGGTCTCCGCGTCGGGCACCGGGGCCACGGTGGTCGACGCGGTGGAGGCCTCCGGCCTCTCCGCCCCCGACGACGACGAGCTCAACGAGCACGTCTGGTACGACATGGCGAGCGTCGCCGCGGTCGCCGACGAGGTGGCCGAAGCGCTCGGCGAGGCCGACCCCGGCGCCGCGAGCACCTTCACCGACAACGCCGAGGCGTTCGCGCAGGAGCTGGCCGGCATCGAGGCGTCGCAGGCCGCCGTGGCGCAGGCCGCCGGCGGGACCGAGATCGTGGTCACCGAGCCGGTCCCGCTGGCCATGACGCAGGCGTGCGGCCTCGTGGACGTCACCCCCGCGGAGCTCTCGCAGGCCGTCGAGGAGGGCAGCGACGTCTCCCCCGCCGTCCTCGCCGACACCGAGGCGCTGCTCACCCAGGGACGGGTGGCGGCGCTGGTGCTCAACGCCCAGACCTCCGGCCCCGAGACCGACGCCGTGCAGGCCGCCGCAGAGGTCGGCGGGGTGCCCGTGGTGACGGTGACCGAGACGCTGCCCGAGGGGGAGGACTTCGTGTCGTGGATGACCGGCAACGTCGAGGCGATCGCGACCGCGGTGACCTCGTGAGCGCTGCGCCGCAGGCCGCGGCGCCGCGCTCGGGCCCGGCAGCCGGAACTCCGCCGGCCCCGGTCCTCGCCCTGACCGGGGCGGGCCTGTCCTTCGGGGACCACGAGGTGTGGTCCGGCCTCGACCTCGCCGTGGCCCCGGGCGAGCTCGTCGCGGTGCTCGGGCCCAACGGCTCGGGCAAGACGTCCCTGGTCCGCACGGTCCTCGGCCAGCAGGCGCTGAGCGCCGGGACCCTGGAGGTCCTGGGGGCTCCCGCCCGCCGCGGTTCCCCGCTCATCGGCTACGTGCCGCAGCAGCGCCTCGTCGACCCCTCGACGCCCCTGCGCGCCCGCGACCTCGTGCGCGCCGGGATCGACGGGCACCGGTGGGGCCTGCCGCTGCGCAGCCGCCGCGTGCGCGAGCGCGTCGACGCCCTGCTCGCGTCCGTGGGCGCCAGCGCCTACGCCGACGTCCCCGTCGGGCTGCTCTCCGGCGGGGAGCAGCAGCGGGTGCGGATCGCCCAGGCGGTCGCCACCGACCCGGCGCTGCTGCTGTGCGACGAGCCGCTGCTCTCCCTCGACGTGGCCTCCCAGCGCGAGGTCGTCGCCGAGATCCACGCCCGCG
>JARIBR010000283.1 GCA_029258695.1 Quadrisphaera sp. | reverse complement strand
GGCGGGGGTCGGCCACCTCGCCGCCGAGCACCCGGCGGAAGGCCCGCAGCACCAGGCGACGGAGCCCGAGCACCACGAGGACCAGCGCGATCGTGAAGACCCGCTTGACGCCGGTGGTGGCGCTGACCCCGACGAGCGAGACGCCGAGGATCTCCACGGCGTCGGACCCACCGGCCAGCGCCGAGGCGGGCACCGGGCTGGGGGCGGGAGCCGGGGCGGCCAGGAGCGCCGCGGCCGAGGAGGCCAGCACGTGGGTCATCACGGGGCAAGCGTGCTGCACGACCACGAGCGCCGGTGCCCCACCCTGGGGTCGCGGACGGCCGGGGCTGGGCGAGGATGGTCCGTGCCGCCACCCGTGGCGAACGCGCCGTGACGACGCGGAGACGGACGTAGGCGAGGTGGAGCGATGCCCGCACGCTCGCCCGGGGATCCCCGGGCGCTGGTCTGCCGCTACTGCGGCGACCGGCGCCGCTACGTGCGAGGCACCCTCGTGTGCGCCACGTGCGACGGGACCGACCGCTGGCCCGCGGCGTCGCCCGGTCCCGGCGGAGGTGGTTCACGGGGCGCGCACCCCTCTCCCGGGGGGCGCGCCGAGCCGTCCCCGGACGACGACGCCGACGGCGGGTCGGGGCGGTCCGGCCGCTCCAGGCGCTGAGGCGTCGGCGGGCCCGACCGCGCGGGCCTGCGGGCGGATAGTCTCGGCGGCTGCGGGGCGCGAGGCCGTGCCCGTCGACCGCGAGGCATGACGCCGGCGCCCGCCCCGCTGGTCCGCCGATCGCACCCCCTGAGAGGACACCCTGTGCTGCGCACCCACGAGGCCGGAACCCGGCGCGCCGCCGACGTCACCCCCGAGGGCGGCGCGCCGGTCGCGCTCGCCGGGTGGGTGGCGCGCCGCCGAGACCACGGAGGGGTGGCCTTCATCGACCTGCGCGACGCCTCCGGGAGCGTGCAGGTGGTGGTGCGCGACGAGCTGCTGGACTCCTCCGGCGCCCACGACCTGCGCGGTGAGTACTGCGTGCGCGTCGTCGGTTCCCTGCGCCGGCGCCCGGTCGGCAACGAGAACCTCGCCCTGCCCACCGGTGAGGTCGAGCTCGACGCCGCGGAGCTCGAGGTGCTCAACCCCTCCGCGCCCCTGCCCTTCCCCATCGAGGCGGCGGGGGAGTCCGCGGCGTCGCCGGGGGAGGAGGTCCGGCTGCGCTACCGCTATCTGGACTTGCGACGCCCCGGCCCGGCCGCCGCGCTGCGCCTGCGCAGCCGCGCCAACGCCGTGGCGCGCAGCGTGCTCGGCGGCGCGGACTTCGTCGAGGTGGAGACCCCGACGCTGACCCGCTCCACGCCCGAGGGTGCGCGCGACTTCCTCGTCCCCGCGCGCCTGGCGCCGGGCAGCTGGTACGCGCTGCCGCAGAGCCCCCAGCTGTTCAAGCAGCTCCTCATGGTCGGCGGCCTCGAGCGGTACTACCAGCTCGCCCGGTGCTACCGCGACGAGGACTTCCGCGCTGACCGCCAGCCGGAGTTCACCCAGCTGGACGTCGAGATGTCCTTCGTGGACACCGACGACGTCATCGCCGTCGCCGAGGAGGTGGTCGTCGGCCTGTGGAAGCTCGTCGGGCACACCATCGACACGCCCATCGCGCGGATGACGTACGCCGACGCGATGGCCCGCTACGGCTCCGACAAGCCCGACCTGCGCTTCGACGTCCAGCTCGTGGAGCTCACGAGCTACTTCTCCGCGACGGGTTTCCGCGTCTTCCAGGCGCCCTACGTCGGCGCCGTGGTCATGCCGGGCGGCGCCTCGCAGTCCCGCAAGACGCTCGACGCGTGGCAGGACTGGGCCAAGCAGCGAGGCTTCCGGGGTCTGGCCTACGTGCTCGTCGGGGAGGACGGCACCCTGACCGGTCCCGTGGCGAAGAACCTCTCGGAGACCGAGCGCGACGGGCTCGCCGCGGCTGTCGGCGCCATGCCGGGCGACTGCGTGTTCTTCGCCGCCGGCACGCCGCGCTCGGCGCGCTCCCTCCTCGGCGCCACCCGCCTGGAGATCGGTCGTCGGGCCGGGCTGGTCGACGAGAGCGCGTGGAGCTTCGTCTGGGTGGTGGACGCCCCGCTGTTCGAGCCCGCCGACGAGGCGACCGCGAGTGGCGACGTGGCCGTCGGCGGTGGGGCGTGGACGGCGGTGCACCACGCGTTCACCGCCCCCAAGGCCGGGTCGCTGGCGACGCTCGAGTCCGACCCCGGCGGCGCGCTGTCGGACGCCTACGACCTGGTGTGCAACGGCAACGAGATCGGTGGGGGGTCGATCCGCATCCACTCCCGCGAGGTGCAGGAGCGGGTGTTCGCCATCATGGGTCTCGACGAGGCCGCGGTGAGCGAGAAGTTCGGGTTCCTCCTCGACGCCTTCGGCTACGGGGCTCCGCCGCACGGGGGCATCGCCTTCGGGTGGGACCGCGTCCTCGCGCTGCTGGCGGGCGCGGACTCCATCCGCGAGGTCATCGCCTTCCCCAAGTCCGGCGGCGGCTACGACCCGCTGACCGCGGCGCCGGCCCCCATCACCGACCAGCAGCGCCGGGAGGCAGGGGTGGACGCCACCCCTGCCTCGTCGCGCGCGGACGCCGCGCGAGCGCAGGCGGCGTCGACGGACGTCCCGACCGAGCCGTCGGCCTGAGGGTCACCCCCTGGTGGCCGGGGACAGCGCGGCGCTGAGCAGCGCCGCGCTGTTCCCGGGGTAGCCGAGGGCGAAGCCCTGGCCGAAGCGGCACCCGTGCTCGCGCAGGAAGTCTCGCTGCGCGGCGGTGCTCACCCCCTCGGCCACGACCTCCAGCCCCAGCTCACCAGCCATCGCGAGGATCGCGCGGACGACGGCGGAGCTCTCCCGGTCGCTGGGCAGCCCCTGCACGAAGGACCGGTCGATCTTCAGCATGGTGACCGGAAGCCGGAGCACGTACGCGAACGACGAGAACCCGGTGCCGAAGTCGTCGACGACGATCCGCACCCCCTCCTCCGCCAGCGACACGAGGTTCGCCTCGGCGACGGCGCTGCGGCGGACCAGCACGGTCTCGGTGATCTCCACGGCGACCGCCGTGGGTGCCAGACCGGCGCGGCCCAGCGCCTTGAGGAACCCGCACGAGAACCCGACCTCCGTGAGCTCCGCGCCGCTGACGTTCACGGACAGCCGCGGCCGACCCGCAGCGGCCCACCCCTGTGCGTCGGCCGTGGCCCAACCCGCCGCGTCGGCCATGGCGAGGGCGCGGACCTGACCGCCGAGCGTGGCGATGAGCCCGGTGGTCTCGGCCAGCGCGGTGAAGCGGGCCGGTGGGACCACCACCCCGTCGGGCCTCGTCCAGCGCGCCAGGGCCTCGGCGGCGACGACCCGGCCGTCGGTGAGGTCGACGATGGGCTGGTAGACGACGCTGATCTCCGCGTCGTCCAGGGCCCGGCGCAGCGCGCTCTCGGAGTCCAGCCGCCGCACGGCGCTGGCGTGCATGGCGCTGTCGAACGTCACGTGGCGCGCTCGTCCGTCCCGCTTGGCGCGGTTGAGGGCCACGTCGGCGTCACGCATGAGCAGCGCACCGTCGCTCGGGTCGCTCCCGTCGTCCGTCCCGTCCACCTCGTCCTGGTCCGCCCCGCCCCTCTCGCCACCGTCCTTCTGGCCGCCGTCCTTCTCGTCGCCGTCCTGGGCCGCGGTGAGGTCGTCGGTGGTCGCGCTGCCGGTGCTGACGGTGACCACCACGCGGTCGTGCACGGAGTCCAGCCGGTGCGGCTTCGCCAGGCACGCCGTGATCTCGGTGGCCAGCGCAGGCAGCACGGAGTCGTCCTCGAGACCGTCGACGATCACCGCGAACTCGTCGCCCCCGAGGCGCGCCACGGTGTCGGAACCGCGCACGGCGCCGGCGAGGCGCCGCCCGGCCTCGACGAGCACCTGGTCCCCGGCGGCGTGGCCGAGGGAGTCGTTGACCTGCTTGAAGTCGTCCAGGTCGCAGAAGAGCATGCCCACCCGGTGGCCGGGGTCGGCGTCGCGGCGTGCCATCGCGGCGGTGAGGCGCTCGTCGAACAGGGTGCGGTTCGCCAGACCCGTCAGCGCGTCGTGGACGGAGGCGTGGCGGTGCGCCTCGACGTCGCGGCGGCGCTGGCTGACCTGGGCGCCGAGGAGCAGGCCGGCGACGGAGAGCGTCACCAGCCCGAACTGCAGCGCGATGCCTCCGCCCAGCGACGACTGCTTCCCGACGAGCAGCACCGCGAGGACGTTGACGGCCAGCACGGCTCCGGCGGCCGGCGCCAGCCCTCCCCGCACGGCGATCCAGAGCAGCGGGGCGTAGACGAGGTAGGTGTAGTCGAGGCTGTCGCCGGGCATGCCCGAGTAGGCCAGCCACACCGCCGCGAGCAGCGCGAGCGCCTGGAGCCCCTGCTCGCCCCATGACCTGCAAGGTGCTGGGGCCTCGTCCAGGGGGGGGCGCGACGTCCACGCCGACGCCCAGGCGCCGTGGCGCACCGTGACCAGGCGCCGCGCGAGGAGCAGCAGCACCGGCGTGAGCATCGCGATCCCGGTGGCCGAGCCCGCCCAGTTGCTGGCGATGTTGAGGACGAGGCTCGTCTGGAGCGGCACGCCCACCGCTCCGAGCAGCACCACCCGGGTCGCGCACACCACGAGCGCGGCGGCGCCGGCTGCGATGGTCACCAGCCACACGACGTCGCGCTGGGTCGGCAGGCGCGGGTCGATGTGGAAGACCCGCAGGAGGATGGCCGCGCCGCCGGCGTAGCCGCCGACGGTCACCCCGGCGTAGAGGATGCCGGCGGGAACGGAGATCTCATCGGGGCTGATGACCAGCACGTGCAACACGGAGGAGGCGACGAGCAGCGGCCACCACCGCAGGCCCAGGGCCAGGAGCAGGGCGACGTCCAGCCCCGGCGGTGGGTACCAGACCGACACGCCCGGGCTCGCCTCGAACTGGGCGGCGAGGACGTCGAGCACCGACCAGCACCCGAGGTACACGACGCTCACCACGAGGACCTGCGCCGCCGAGGGTCGTGTCCTCCGAGCGGGGGGCGCGACGTCGACCTCGCGGTGGGGATGGTGCACGGGCCCAATCCTGACGTATCCGACAACTCGGCGCGACGGGACGTGACTTCCTGCATCCGTCGCGACGGATGACCTCGGTCATGGAGGCCGGCGGGCGACGGGCGACGTCCGGGATCGCGCC
>JARIBR010000198.1 GCA_029258695.1 Quadrisphaera sp. | reverse complement strand
GTGGAGGGCCCGGCCTTCCACCCGTACCTCACCGGCGCGGCGAACCTGCGCCGCGCCGACGCGGCGGACCGCACCGTGGACCCGCGCACGTCCGGCGCCCGGATCGGCGCCGCGCTCGAGCGCGTCGGGCTGTCCGCCGCGGCCGACAAGCGGTTCCGGGTGTACTCCCTCGGCATGCAGCAGCGCCTGGGGCTCGCGGCGGCGCTGCTGCGCCCGCGCGACCTCCTCGTGCTCGACGAGCCCACCAACGGGCTCGACCCCCAGGGCACCCGGGAGGTCCGCTCGCTCGTGCGCGAGCTGGCGGCCGACGGCACGACGGTGGTCGTCTCCACCCACCTGCTCGCCGAGGTGGAGCAGCTCTGCAGCCACGTCGGGGTGATGAGCGCCGGCACGATGGTGGCGCAGGGCACCCTGGCGGACGTCACCGCGGTGACCACCGCGCGCGTCGTCGTCGAGTGCCGCGACGGCGCGGGTGCGGCCGCCGTGCTCGCCCGCTCGGGCGTCGGCGCCGCGGTGGTCACCGAGTCCGGGGCCGCCGGTGACCTGGGGTCCGTGGACCCCGAGGCGCTGCTGGCCGCCCTGGTGTGCGCCGGGGTGGGCGTGCGGCAGTTCACCGTGCAGCGGCCCACCCTCGAGGACCTGTTCGTGACGATGACCGGGGAGGGCTTCGATGTCCGTCAGTGAGGCCCAGCTCGCCCGACCGGCCGCCGGCTCGCAGCAGCCGTCGGGCCCGGGGCGCGCGCCGTCCGCCCTGCGCGGCGACCTGCGGTTCCTGGGCAGCGAGGTGCTGCTCGTCCTGAGCCGCCGCCGCAACCTGGTGATGCTCGGGGTGCTTGCCGCGCTCACCGTGCTCGTCGGGGTCGGCATCAAGCTCGCCAGCGGCGGCGGCGCCGACCAGGGCCCCGGGGGTGGGCCGCCGCTGTTCTCCTCGATCACCGAGAACGGGCTGTTCCTCGCCTTCGCCTCGCTGGTCGCCTCCCTGCCCACGTTCCTGCCGCTCGTGGTGTCCGTCGTCGCCGGGGAGTCGATCGCCGGCGAGGCGTCGTCGGGCACGCTGCGCTACCTGCTGGTCACCCCGGTGGACCGGACGCGGCTGCTCGTCGTGAAGTACGTCTCCACCGTCCTCTATGCCTTCCTGTCGGTGCTGACGGTCTCGGTGACGGGCGTCCTCGTCGGGCTGCTGCTCTTCCCCCTCGGCGACGTCATCCTGTTCTCGGGGACCACCGTGACCTACGGCGAGGGGCTGGTGCGTCTCGCCGGCGTCACCGCGTACATCACGCTGATGCTCGCCACCGTCGCGGCGCTGGGGCTGTTCGTCTCCACGCTGACCGAGGTGCCGGTGGCCGCGATGTCCGCGACGGCCATCACCGTGGTGCTCGTGGGGATCATGGCGCAGGTGCCCCAGCTCTCGTGGCTGCGCCCGTTCCTGTTCACCGACGGGTGGCTGCGCTTCGCCGACCTCCTGCGGGACCCGGTGGCGTGGAGCGGCATGGGTCAGGGGCTGGTGCTGCAGGGCGCGTGGATCGCGGTGCTCCTCGCCGCGGCCTGGGCCCGGATGACGAGCAAGGACGTCACCAGCTGACCTGAGCCGCGGCCACCCTCCAGCACTTCTCCCACGAAGTACGGCCGGGAGTGGCGTTGACCTGCACTTCGTGGGAGAAGTGCTGTCCGGTGCGGTCATCGTCCAGCACTTGTCCGACAAAGTGCGGTCGGAGGGCGGGGTGGGGCGGCGACCGGCACCCTGGTGGGGTGAGCACGCAGCCGTTCCCCCCCGGGTTCTTCCGCCGCGACGACGAGAGCCCCGACACCCGGTTCTACGGTCCACCGCGCCTGGTCACCCACATCGACGAGGGCGCGGTGGAGGCCGTCGGCGCGCTCTACGCCGAGCTGGGCGTCGACGGCTCGGGGCCGGACCTCGGGCACCCCCGGGTGGTGCTCGACCTCATGTCCTCATGGGTCTCGCACCTGCGCTCCGCCCCGGACGAGCTGGTGGTGCTGGGGATGAACGGCTCGGAGCTGGCGGCCAACGCCATGGCGACCCGGGCGGTGGTCCACGACCTCAACGCCGACCCCGTCCTGCCCTTCGACGACGCCAGCGTGGACGCCGTGCTGTGCTGCGTCTCGGTCGACTACCTCGTGCGCCCGGTCGAGGTGCTCGCCGAGGCGGCCCGCGTCCTGCGCCCCGGCGCGCCGGTGGTGCTGACGTTCTCCAACCGGTGCTTCCCCACCAAGGCGGTCCACGGGTGGCTCGCCACCGACGACGACGGGCGCTGCGCCATCGTCGCGGAGTACGTGCGCCGCGCCGGGGGGTTCACCGAGCCGGACGTCTCGCTGCGCACCCCGCCCGGGCGTGAGCGTGGCGGCACCTATCGCGGCGACCCGCTCTACGCCGTGGTGGCCCGTCGCGGCTGACCCCCGCCTCCGCCCCCGGGCACCCGGCACCTCCCGTCCCAGCACTTGTCCGGGGAAGTGCGGGTCGCGGCCACCGCGTCCCAGCGCTTGTCCGGGGAAGTGCGGGGGATGGACGCACCGAGACAGCACTTTGCCGCACCAGTGCGGGGGGGCACGGTGTCAGGGGCTCGGCCCACACTGGTCACGTGGTGGACGGGCCGGCCTCGAGGGGGATGCGCAGCGCCCCGACGGTGATGCACCTCGACCTCGACGCCTTCTTCGCCGCCGTCGAGCAGCGCGACAAGCCCTCCCTGCGCGGCAAGCCCGTGGTCGTCGGCGGCACGGGGTGGCGCGGGGTGGTCGCCACCGCCAGCTACGAGGCCCGGGTCTTCGGGGTGGGCTCAGCGATGCCCACCGCCATGGCCCGTCGCCGCGCCCCGAACGCCGCCTACCTCTCCGGACGTTTCGAGGCGTACCGCACCGCGTCCGCCCAGGTCATGGCGCTGGTCGCGGAGCTGTCCCCCGTCGTCGAGCCCCTGAGCCTCGACGAGGCCTACGTCGACCTCGCCGCCGCGCCGCGCATGGCAGGGCTGACCGACGGCGCCTCCCCCGACGCCGCCGTGGCCACGGTCAGGGCGCTCGCCGATGAGTTCCGTGACCGGGTGCTCCGGACCACCGGGCTCACGGTGTCCGTGGGCCTCGGCACGTCGAAGCTCGTCGCGAAGATCGCCTCGGACCTCGACAAGCCGGACGGGCTGCGCGTGGTGGCGCCCGGCACCGAGGCCGAGCTCCTCGCGCCCATGCCCGTGCGCCGGCTGCCGGGGGTGGGGCCGGTCACCGAGGAGCGGCTGGTGCGTCACGGCTACACCACCGTCGGGGCCGTCGCCGCCGCCGAGCTGGTGGAGGTGGTGAGCCTCGTCGGGCAGGCGCACGGCACGTCGCTGCACGCGCACTCGCGCGGCCTCGACCCACGAGCCGTGGTGGCCCACCGGGAGTCCAAGTCGGTGTCCGCCGAGGAGACGTTCCCGGTCGACCTCACCGACCGCACCCTCCTCGGCGCCCAGGTGGTGCGGCTCTCGCGGCGCGTCGCCGACCGCCTGCAGCGTGACGGGATCAGCGGCCGCACCGTGACGCTGAAGGCGCGCCGCCACGACTTCTCGATCCTGTCGCGCTCCTCCACGACGGCGCACCCGGTGGACGACGCGGGCACCATCGCCGCGGCGGCCTCCACGCTCCTCGCCGGGGTGGACGTGAGCGACGGGCTGCGGCTGCTCGGCGTGGGGGTGAGCGGGTTGACCTCCTATGCCCAGCAGGACCTCCTCGCAGCCCTGGAGCACGCCCTCACGCCCGAGCAGGCCGACCCGGACGACGCTGAGGGCACCGAGGAGGCTCACGGGGTCGACCAGGCCCATGTCGCCGAGGATGCCGGGCTCGAGGAGGAGCCCGGCGCGCTGACGTCCCCGGCGCCCTACGGCCCGCTGCCCCCGGCACAGGTGTGGCGCCCCGGCGCGGACGTCGTCCACGCCGATCTGGGGCCCGGGTGGGTCCAGGGGTCGGGTGCCGGCTGGGTCACGGTGCGCTTCGAGGGCCCGCACACCCTGGTCGGGCCGGTCCGGTCCTTCCGGGTGGACGACGCGGCCCTCGCGGCGGGTGGCCCTCCGACGTGGGACCCAGCGCACCCAGGATGAGCTCGCCGACCCCGTCGCTCCTATGGTCCACTGGTCCACCCAAGAACCAAGGAGGGCGCGATGGCGCTCGACGACCTGCTCGACGGACCCGGCCCGCTGTACGCGCGGATCGCGGACCAGGTGCGCGACGACGTCCTGCGCGGGCGCCTGCGACCCGGTGACCGCCTGACGTCGACCACCCAGTACGCCGTCCAGCTGGGCATCAACCCGGCGACCGCCGCTCGGGCGCTCGGCGAGCTCGTGGACGAGGGCACCGCGGAGAAGCGCCGGGGCATCGGGGTCTTCGTGCGCGAGGGAGCCCGCGAGCGCCTCCGGGCGGAGCGGGCCCGCGCTTACGGACCCGAGGTGCTCGACCCGGCGCTGGCCGAGGCCGACCTGCTGGGCATCGACGGCGACGAGCTGCTCGACCACGTGCGTCGCCACGTCGAGGCCCGCGCCGTGTCCCCGACGGCGCCCCGTGGCGAGGCGCCCCGGCCGGCGGCGTCGTCGGCGGTGGAGCAGCCGACGGCGGGGGCGCTGCTCGAGGACGTGGTGTCGCCGTGACCGGGGAGGGCGAGAGCGCGGGCGCAGGCGTCGACCTCACAGGGGTCGGCGTGCGCTACCGGCGGCGGGGCGCTCCGGCCCTCGACGGCGTGGACCTGGCGTGGTCGCCCGGCGCCGTCCACGGGCTGCTCGGGCCCAACGGCTCCGGCAAGTCGACGCTGCTGGCCCTCGCGGCGGGCTTTCGTCGCCCGAGCAGCGGCGTGGTGCGCGTCGACGGGATGGACCCCTTCGAGGACGCCGACACCCTGGCGCGCACCTGCCTGGTCCGGGAGGGCGGCGACGTGGTGACCGCTGACCGCGTGCGCGACGTCCTGCGCACCGCCGCCGCCCTGCGGCCCGGCTTCAGCCCCGCCGCGGCGGCCCACCTCGTGGACGTGCTCGGTCTGCCCCTCCGCTCCTTCGTCGACCGGCTCTCCCGCGGGCAGCGTTCGGCGCTGGGCATCGTCCTCGGACTGGCCGCCCGCGCGCCGCTGACGCTGCTGGACGAGGTGACGCTCGGCCTGGACGCCGCGTCCCGCGCCGCCTTCGCCACCGAGCTGGCCCGCCAGCAGGCTGACCACCCGCGCACCGTGGTCGTCGCGACCCACCTCGTCGACGAGGTGGCGCCGCTGCTGGACCACGTCACCGTCCTGGCCGGCGGCTCGGTGCTGCTCCACGAGGACGTCGAGTCCGCGTGCTCGCGGGTGCTGGCCGTCAGCGGGCCGGCACCGGCGGTCGAGGGGTTTGCCGTCGGGTGCCAGGTCGTCGCCGAGCGACGCCTGGGTGGCACCGCCGAGGTGGTGGTGCTCGACCCGGCCGGCCACGCACGCCGGGCCGCGGCGCTGGCCGGTCTGGACGCCGCGTCGCCGTCGCTGCAGGACGCCCTGGTGCACCTGACGTCTGATCCCTCGGGACGGCGGCCCACCGCGAGCAGCGGAGCGCGACGGTGAGCACCTCGCTCGCGCCGCTGCGGTGGTCCGGGCGCGGACCCGTGAGGCGGGCGGCATCGCTGCTGCTCTGGCAGGCCGCGCCGTGGGTGCTCGTCGTGCTCGTCGTCCTGAGCGTGCTCGGCAACGTCAGCGTCCTGTGGGCATCGCTGTCCGGCGGGCAGGGGGACGGCCCCGTCAGCATCGACGGTGACGGAGGTGTGGCCGCCGGCGTGTCGGTTTTCGTCGGGGTGGCGTTGTTCTTCACCTGGACGCGAGCCGTGCCCACCGTCGTCCCGGTGCTGGTGGCGGGCGGGATGACCCGGCGCGCCGCGGTGCGCGGGCTCCTGCTGGCGGCTGCGGCGCTCGCGGCGGTCGCCACGGGGCTGCTCGTCGCCGTGGCGGTGGCAGGAGCAGCCGTCCAGCGAGGGGTGACCGGGGCCGTGGCGCCCGCGGTGGCCGTGGACGGTGCCCGCGACGCGTCGCCCTCGACGCTGACGATGGACGTCGGCTCGGCCGGTGCCGACCTCGACCCGCTGGTGGTGATCCTCTGGTTCTTCGCCCTGGGTCTCGCGGGGGCGCTGTTCGGCGCGCTCTGGTACCGGTGGCGTGGGCGCGGCGTGCTGGGGCTGCTCGCGGCCCTCGTCGTCGGGTGGCTCGTCGGGCGCCGGCTCGTCGCCGCTCTCAGCCCGGGCGTCGCGGGGCCCGGCTCCGGCTACGGATCAGCGGAAGGACTCACCGTCGTCGCCGGCGTCGGCCTGCTCCTCGCCGCCGCGCTGTGGTGGGTCCTGCGCCGCGTCCCGCTGCGTCCGCCGGCCTGATGGCGCCCGGACGCGACCTCAGGCTCCTGCCGGCGGGGGCTGCCCACCGACCGGGGACGTGTGGCCGCGTGGAACGCCCAGGACCAGGCGGTGGTGCGTCCCCGGTCGCTGGAGGAGCGCCGTCGCAGGGCGGTGGCGCGTCCCCGGTCGGCGGGTGGCGCGCACTCGGCCGATGGAGGAGCCCCGTCGAAGGGCGGCGCGGCGTCCCCGGACCGTGGGAGGTGGCGCGCACGTCATCGGGCGGTGGCTGGTCGCGGGCCGCCGCCACGGTCGGTGCCCGGCGAAGCCGCTGCAGTGATGACTGCGGTGGTGGAGGGGCGCTGGCCGTGAGTTCCCCGTCGGCCGGGGACCTCGTGCGCGCGGCCCCTTCGTCGACCGGGGACCTCGTGCGCGCGACACGCCGGCGGAAGGCGCACCGGCTCCCCGCTCGACGGGCTGGCACCGCCACGCCTCCCTGGCCGACGGGCTGGCGCCGCACCGGTCCCTTCCCCGGCCGACCGGGGACGCACCGCCTCCCCGCTCAGCCGGATGTCGACCGATCGGAGACGCACGACCGCGTGGAGCACGTCGCTGCGCGCGCTGGACCGTCCCCGGTCGAGCGCGGAGGGGTCCGACGGGGACCCCGCGCCACCCGCCGGCCCGGGCTCAGTCGTTCGTCGTCCGCAGCGCCCGCTCCTGGATGAACAGCACCAGCACCAGCGCGATGAGGGCGGCAGGTGCGGAGACGAGGAAGATGTCGGCCACGCCGTCGCCGTAGGCGGCCTGCACGACCTCGGCGACCGGCGCCGGCAGCGCCGAGAGGTCCGGGATGCCGCCCCCGGCGAGGCCCGAGGCGCCGCCAGCCGGCACCCCGAGAGCCGCCAGGCCGCTCTGGACGTAGCCGGTGACCTGGTGGCCGAGGAGCGCACCGAGCGCCGAGACCCCGATCGACCCGCCGAGGGTGCGGGTGAAGGCGATGAACGAGCTGGCCGTCCCCAGGTCGGTGGTGGCGACGATGTTCTGCACCGCGAGCACGAGGTTCTGCAGCATCATGCCCACGCCCGCCCCGATGACGGCCATGTAGACGCCCACGAGCCAGTAGGCGGTGTCGTACCCGATGGTGGCCATGGCGGCGGACCCGGCG
>JARIBR010000140.1 GCA_029258695.1 Quadrisphaera sp. | reverse complement strand
GCACCACCGGCTCGAAGACGGTGCTCAGCCACTCGTGGGCGACGATCTCCTCGGAGTCCCCCTGGCGGTCGGCGTCGGCCCGGTACCCGTCGAGGTCGTTGAGCAGGCGCCGCGCCTGGTTCTCCTGCACGTCGAGCCCGGTCAGGCGCAGCAGGCGCCGCGAGTGGTGGCCGGCGTCGACGACCTTGGGCTGGATCTGCACCTCGGCGCCGTCCACGTCGGTGACGATGGCGAGCTCGCCGACGTCGAAGCCCAGCTCGTTGAGCCGCTCGATCCGGGCCTGGACGCGCCAGCGCTCCCCGCGGTCGAAGGACTCCGCCTCCGTCAGCTGGGCCCACAGGGAGCGGTACCGGTCGGTGATGTGCCGCGCGGTGTCGACGGGGTCGACGACGTCGTCGAGCAGGTCACCGCTCGCGAGGTCCATGAGCTCGCCGGCGATGTTGGTGAAGGCGAGGTCCAGGTCGTACTCGCGCTGGCCCCGGGAGAGCGTCTCGTGCAGCTCACCGGTCTCGGCGTCGACGAGGTAGGCCGCGAACTCGCCCGCGTCGCGCCGGAACAGGGTGTTGGACAGCGAGACGTCGCCCCAGAAGAAGCCGGTCAGGTGGAGGCGGACCAGCAGCACGGCCAGGGCGTCGACCAGGCGGGTGGCGGTGTCCGGGCGCAGCGCTTGGCTGAACAGGGCGCGGTACGGCAGCGAGAACTCCAGGTGCCGCGTGACCAGCGCCGGCTCCAGCTCCTCGCCGTCGGGCGCGACCCGGCCCGAGACGATGGCGTAGGGCTCCACGCAGGGGACGCCCAGGCGCCCCAGCATCCGCAGCATCTGGTATTCGCGGACCGCGAAGGACTCGCGGGTCTCCTTCACGGCGATGACCGCGCCGCCGTGGTGGACGAAGCGCACCACGTGCCGCGAGATGCCCCGGGGCAGGGCGGCGAGCACCTGCTCGGGCCAGTCCTCGAGGTTGAGCTCCCACGGGAGGTCCTCCAGGTCGAGCAGCGCCGGGTCCGACGTCGCGGCCGTGATGCGCAGGGAGCTCGCCATGGGGTGATCCTCCCACCGCGCAGGGTCGCCGCCCCGGTGACGGGGGCGACCGGGTGTCGGCGCGTGGCGAGGGCGCGGTGTCCTAAGGTCATCCGTGACGGCGGTCACGGATGACCGCGGGGGGAGGCGGTCGTGGACGATCACCGGGCGGGCCAGCCCGTCGACCACGTGCGGGTGTTCTTCGTGTCCGACAGCACGGGCATCAGCGCGGAGACCATGGGCAACGCGATCCTGCTGCAGTTCCCCGACGTCGCCTTCGAGCGGACGCTGATCCCCTTCATCACCACCGTGCAGGAGGCCCGCGCGGTGGTGGAGCGGATCGACGCCGTCATGGACGCCGGCGTGACCCCGCTGGTCTTCTCCACGACGGCCGTCACGGAGATCCGCGACGAGCTCCACCGTGCGCGCGCCCCGATCATCGACTTCTTCGACCTGCACCTGCGCCGGGCCGAGGCCGTCCTGGGGCGCGCCGGGCGCCGCGTGGCCTCACAGCTGCACGGCATGGGCGACGCCACGCGCTACAACGCACGGATGGCGGCCGTCGAGTTCGCCCTCGAGCACGACGACGGGCAGAGCCTGCGCGCCCTCGAGAAGGCCGAGGTGGTGCTGCTGGCGCCCTCGCGCTGCGGCAAGACGCCCACGACGATGTACCTGGCGCTCCAGCACGGCATCCTCGTGGCCAACTACCCGCTCGTCGAGGAGGACCTGGAGTCCGACGAGCTCCCCCGCCCGGTGCGGGGCCTGCGGGACCGCTGTTTCGGCATCGTCACCACGCCGCGGCGCCTCAGCGAGGTGCGCCAGCAGCGCCGACCGGGCACCTCGTACTCCTCGCTCGAGACGTGCACCCACGAGCTGCGCCGTGCCCGCGCGCTCTTCGACGCCTACCGGTTGCCCGTCGTGGACTCCTCGGCGCGCTCGGTGGAGGAGATGTCGACGGTGATCCTGCAGCACCTGGCCCGCAAGTCCTGACCAGCACCACGGCGATCGATGGAGGAGCACGGCATGAGCGAGGACGCAGCAGGGCGCGCCACCGACGAGGTGGTGGCGCTCAAGGACGTCGGTCTGGCCGACGTGGACCGGGTCGGCGGCAAGAACGCCTCCCTGGGCGAGATGCTCTCCCACCTGTCAGCGGCGGGCGTGGCGGTCCCCGACGGCTTCGCGACCACCGCGGCCGCCTACCGCCGCTTCCTCGGCGCCACCGGGCTGGCGGACCGGATCGACGCGCAGCTGCGCGACCTCGACACCGACGACGTCACCGAGCTGGCGCGCGTGGGGAAGAGCATCCGCGAGCTGGTGGTGGCCCAGCCGTTCCCGCCCGACCTCGACGCCGCCATCCGTCAGGCCTACGAGGGCCTGGCGGGCGACGACGCCGAGGCCTCCTTCGCGGTGCGCTCCTCCGCCACCGCCGAGGACCTGCCCGACGCCTCCTTCGCGGGGCAGCAGGAGACCTTCCTCAACATCCGAGGGATCGACGCCGTGCTCGTCGCGATCCGCGAGGTCTTCGCCTCCCTCTACAACGACCGCGCCATCGCCTACCGCGTCCACCACTCCTTCGCCCACGACGAGGTCGCCCTGTCCGCGGGGGTGCAGGCCATGGTGCGCTCGGACCTCGGCGCCTCCGGGGTGATGTTCACCATGGACACCGAGTCGGGCTTCGACGACGCGGTCTTCATCACCTCCTCGTACGGCCTGGGGGAGGCCGTGGTCCAGGGGGCGGTCAACCCGGACGAGTTCTACGTCTACAAGCCCGCGCTGCGGGCGGGGCGCCCGGCGATCCTCAAGCGGGCCGTGGGGTCCAAGGCCACCCAGATGGTCTACACCGACGACGCCGAGGTGGGCCGCACGACCGCGTTCGTCGACGTCGACGAGAGCGCGCGGCGCCTGCTCAGCCTCACCGACGACGAGGTCACCGAGCTCGCCCGCCACGCCCTGGCCATCGAGGAGCACTACGGGCGCCCGATGGACATCGAGTGGGCCAAGGACGGACGCACCGGGGCGCTGTGGTTCGTGCAGGCCCGTCCGGAGACGGTGAAGTCTCGCCAGGGCGCCGACGTGCAGCAGCGCTTCCGCCTCACCGGCACCCCGGGGGAGACGCTCGCCGAGGGCCGGGCCGTGGGCCAGAAGATCGGCGCGGGCCCGGTGAAGGTGCTGAGCTCCGCCGAGCAGATGAGCAGCTTCACGCCCGGTGACGTCCTCGTCGCCGACATGACCGACCCGGACTGGGAGCCGATCATGAAGCGCGCCTCCGCCATCGTCACGAACCGCGGCGGGCGCACGTGCCACGCCGCCATCATCGCCCGCGAGCTCGGCATCCCCGCCGTCGTCGGCACCGGTGATGCCACGCGCGTGCTGTCCGACGAGCAGCCCGTCACCGTGGTCTGCTCGGACGGCGACACCGGGTTCGTCCACGACGGGATGGTGGACTTCGCCGTCGACGAGACCGTGCTCGGCGCCATGCCGGAGCTCGACGTGAAGATCATGATGAACGTCGGCACACCGGACCAGGCGTTCACGTTCGCCTCCATGCCGCACCGCGGGGTGGGTCTGGCGCGCCTGGAGTTCATCATCAACCGGCAGATCGGCATCCACCCGAAGGCGCTGCTGGAGCTGGACGCGCTGCCCTCGCCGCTGCGCGAGGAGATCTCCGAGGCGATCGTCGCCTACCCGGGGCCCCGCGAGTACTTCGTCCAGCGCCTCGCCGAGGGGATCGCCACCATCGCGGCGGCGTTCGCCCCCGAGCCGGTGATCGTGCGGACCTCGGACTTCAAGTCCAACGAGTACGCGAACCTCGTGGGCGGCACGCGCTACGAGCCGGACGAGGAGAACCCGATGATCGGCTACCGGGGGGCCTCGCGGTACCTCTCGGAAGGGTTCGCCGAGTGCTTCGCGATGGAGTGCGAGGCCCTGCGGTACGTGCGCGACGAGATGGGCCTGACGAACGTCAAGATCATGATCCCGTTCGTCCGCACGGTCACCGAGCTCGAGGGCGTCATGACGCTGCTCGCCGAGAACGGTCTGCGTCGCGGTGAGAACGACCTGCAGGTGGTGATGATGTGCGAGGTGCCCTCCAACGCGGTCCTCGCCGACGCCTTCCTCGACCACGTCGACGGCTTCTCCATCGGGTCGAACGACATGACGCAGCTGACCCTGGGGCTCGACCGGGACTCCTCGCTGGTGGCGGAGTCCTTCGACGAGCGCGACCCCGCGGTCAAGCACATGCTCGAGATGGCCATCAGCGCGTGCATCGCGCGGGGCAAGTACGTGGGCATCTGCGGCCAGGGCCCCTCGGACCACCCGGACCTCGCGGACTGGCTGGTGGAGCAGGGGATCGAGTCGATGTCGCTGAACCCCGACACCGTCGTCGACACGTGGAAGCGCCTCGCCGCGGCCCAGGGCGCACGGTGAGGTGGCGCTCACCGTGGGGCCGACGCTCACCGTGAGAGGAGCGCCTGGCCGAGCAGGGTGAGCGCCGAGACGACGAGCACGGCGATGACCCCGCGGCGGAACTGCCGCGGGGTCATCCACCGCAGCAGCCGGTCGCCGGCCCACCAGCCGAGCGGGATGGCCAGCGCGCCACCGAGCCCGAGGGCGCCGACCTGGACGTCGAGGCGACCCACGAGGGCGAAGCCGAGCAGCGCCACGAGGTCCTGGCCGGCGAAGACGACCAGCAGCGTCGCGCGCAGCCGCCGGGGCGCGTAGCCGGAGCCCTGCAGCAGCACGACCAGCGGCGGCCCGCTCATGCCCGTGGACGTCAGCAGCAGACCGCTGAGGCCGCCGGCGGCCACGTCGAGGCTCCGTCGGCGCACCAGCCCGCGGGTGCGCAGCACCAGCGGCAGCGCGGCGATCACGGTGAGCGCCACGAGAGCGTCGAGGAGCCGTTCGTCCAGGCGGGTCAGGAGCAGCAGGCCCAGCGGCATCCCGAGCACGCTCGTCACCACGAGGCGGGCCGCGGTGGGCCGGTCGACGTGGGCCCGCTCGGTGACGCCGGCCCCCGTGGTCATGAGGAAGCCGAGCGCGGTCGCCGCCACGACGGCCGTCGGGACGTCGACCAGCAGGGCGAAGACCGGCACGGCGACGAGAGCGCCGCCGAAGCCGGTGGCCGCCTGCGCCGCCGAGGCCAGGGTGAAGCCGCCGAAGCCGACGACGACCAACCAGAGGAGCTCGAAAGTCATGCGTCGTCCGGTGCCCGCCCTCCGATGAGGTCCTGCTGGCCGGACGCAGCAGCCAGCCGGACCTCACCGGGGACGTCGTCCCGGGTCAGTCGCCGAGGCGCTGACCCGTGCTCGTCGAGAACAGGTGCGTGTGCCCCTGCTCCGGGGTGAGGTACACCGTCGAGCCCGCCTCCGGGGGGCGCCGACCGTCGACCCGCACGGTCATCGGCTGCTCCTCGCCGTTGAACACGGCGCGACCGTAGATGTAGGCGTCGGCGCCGAGCACCTCGACGACGTCGACCTCCACGGGCAGACCGTCCCCGGAGATGTCGCAGTCCTCCGGCCGGATGCCCACGGTGATCTTCGAGTCGCCGGCCTTGCCGAGGACCTCGCGGGAGACCGGGTAGGTCACCCCGCCGAACTCCACGCCGCCGTCGACGACGGGGAGGTCGAGGAGGTTCATCGCCGGTGAGCCGATGAAGCCCGCCACGAAGACGTTGTTCGGGTGGTCGTACATCCGGCGCGGCGTGTCCACCTGCTGGAGGATGCCGTCCTTGAGCACCGCGACGCGGTCACCCATGGTCATGGCCTCGACCTGGTCGTGGGTCACGTACACGGTGGTGACCCCGAGCCGGCGCTGGAGCTGGGCGATCTGCGTGCGGGTCTGCACGCGCAGCTTGGCGTCGAGGTTCGACAGCGGCTCGTCCATGAGGAACACCTGGGGCTGGCGCACGATGGCGCGGCCCATGGCCACGCGCTGACGCTGCCCGCCGGAGAGCGCCTTCGGCTTGCGCTCGAGGTACTCGGTGAGGTCGAGGATCTTCGCGGCCTCCTCGACGCGACCGCGGATCTCGTCCTTCTTCACGCCGGCGATCTTCAGGGCGAAACCCATGTTGTCCGCGACGGTCATGTGCGGGTACAGCGCGTAGTTCTGGAAGACCATCGCGATGTCGCGGTCCTTGGGCTGGACGTCGGTGACGTCGCGGTCCCCGATCCTGATGACGCCGGAGTTCACGTCCTCCAGGCCGGCGAGCATGCGCAGCGCCGTGGACTTGCCGGAGCCGGAGGGCCCGACGAGGACGAGGAACTCGCCGTCCTCGACGTGGAGGTCCAGCTGGTCGACGGCGGGGCGGTCGCCCCCGGGGTAGATGCGGCTCGCGGAGTCGAACGTGACGGTAGCCATGGTGGTGTCCTCTCACCGGCAGGAACGTGCCGGACGATCCGAGTGAGACAGGGAGCACCGCGCCGGGCGGCGCGCTGCAGCGGTGCAGTGATGGCCGTGCTGAGAACGCCGACGTCCAGCCGTGGACGCCGGTGTCCGACGCGCAGTATGCCTCATCGGAGCCGTCCTGCACGATCCAGATGCCGGCGTCGGCCCGCGAGGGATGCTGACGCCGGGCTCAGCGGTAGCGGTCCGGCTGCTGCCCGCCCTGGGGGAACCAGCCCTCGCCACCGGGGAGACCGACCCCCTTCTGGCCGTCAGCTCGCAGCCGCTGCGCCCGGCGCTCGGCGAACCAGGCGCTGGAGGGACGCCTGAACAGCAGCACGACGGAGGCCACGAGCGCGGCGGTCATGAGGACGTCGACGACGACGCTGACGTCGGTCGGGGAGGTGGGGAGGAGGGCCGAGGGGCCGTTGACGGCGTAGACGACCGCCAGCCCGGCGCTGAGCAGGAGCCCGAGCGCGTACAGCCCCGCGATGACGGCCAGCACCACCCGCGGCCACGAACGCCCGGCGCGCAGCATCATCGCCAGCAGCACGCCGAACCCGGTGCAGAGCAGGCTGATGACGCCGGTCACGACCAGGACGACCGCGAGCACGACGCCCCGCGTCCGCGCGGGGATCGGCTCGCCCCCGGGTGCGCTCGCGTCGAGGGCAACGGTGAGGTCGCCCGTCACCACGGAGACCAGGTCGAGCGCTGTCCCCAGCACCCACAGCCCGAGGGCCACCCAGACCAGGGTGATGGCTGTCGAGACCGTCCGGGGCCTCGAGATGGTAGGCGCTGACGTGTCGCTCATGGAGCCATCATGGCCGGAGGGTGTGGTCGACGAGGGCGGCGATCTCCTCGGCCACCACGTCGGGGCGCTCGACGAAGAGCATGTGGCCGGCGCCCGGCACCACGCGCAACCTCGCGTCGGGCAGGGCGTCGGCGAGCGCGGAGGAGTTCTCCGGCGGGGTGAGCCGGTCGGCGTCGCCCACGAGGACGGTCACCGGGATCCCCGTGGCCGCGAGCGCCGGCAGGACGTCGCCGGCGTCGTGGGCGTTGAACGCGCCGAACCAGGCGCCCACCGAGCGCAGCGAGAGGTCTCCCATCGCCGCGTTGGTCCCCGCCACCACGTCGAGCGCGGTGGCCGGCGCGTAGCTGACCCGTGCGAGCACCCGCGGGGGCACCCGGCGCACGTGCAGGTGCGGCGGCAGGAGGGCGAGCGCCTGCATGAGCGGCGCCGCCCGCGCCTTCGTGCCCAGCCACCGGGGGCCGCCCGCGGTGGTGGAGCAGAGCAGCACCGCGCTGGGACGGCCGGTCAGCAGCGAGGGGGTCTCGCCGACCGCCACGATCAGGGCCATGCCGCCCATGGAGTGCCCGGCGAGGACGAGCGGGCCGGCGGGAGCGCACGCCGAGACCACGGCCGTGAGGTCCGCGGCGAGCAGCGCCATCGTCGCGGAGGCGTCCCCGGGCTCGGAGGCGCCGTGGCCGCGCTGGTCGTACGCCACCACCGCGGCGTGGGGCCGCTGGTCCACCAGGCGATGGGCCACGGCGTCCCACGCGGCGGCCGTGAGCGTCCAGCCGTGGGCGATGACGACGGTGACGTCGGCGCTCTCGGCCGCTTCCCCGAGGCGGTAGGCCGCCAGCGCGGTGCCGTCGGCGGCGCGGACCTCCTCCCGGCGCCACGGCGGACGCTGCCGCGGGTCCGGGGCCGGGGTCATCCGAGGTCGACGACGACCGGGGCGTGGTCCGAGGCACCCTTGCCCTTGCGCTCGTCCCGGTCGATCGAGGCCCCCTCCACGCGCTCCGCGAGCGCGGGGGAGGCGAGCACGAAGTCGATGCGCATCCCCTGCTTCTTGGGGAAGCGCAGCTGCTGGTAGTCCCAGAACGTGTAGACGCCGGGGCCGGGCAGGAGCGGGCGCACCACGTCGGCGAAACCGGCGTCGGTGAGCGCTGTGAAGGCGGCGCGCTCCTCGTCGCTGACGTGGGTGGAGCCGTCGAAGACCGCCATGTCCCACACGTCCTCGTCGCGGGGAGCCACGTTCAGGTCGCCGGTCAGGGCGATCTGCTGGTCCGGGCGCTGCTCGAGCCACTGCGCGCCCGCGTTCCGCAGGGCCGCCAGCCACTCCAGCTTGTACGCCAGGTGAGGGTCGTCCAGGCCCCGGCCGTTGGGCACGTACAGGCTCCACACCCGCACCCCGCCGCACGTGGCCCCGAGGGCACGAGCCTCGTGGACGGGCTCGGGCGCGGCGGGCTGCTCGGCTCCCCCCGGCGCGTCGTCGGGCAGCGGCGGGGCCGGCGGGGCCCACGCCGGCATCCCGGGGAAGCCGACCTCCACGTCCTCCAGACCCACGCGGGAGAGCAGGGCCACGCCGTTCCACTGGCTGAAGCCGTGGTGCGCCACCTCGTAGCCGAGGGCCTCGAAGCGCTCCGCGGGGAACTGGGCGTCCTTGCACTTGGTCTCCTGCAGCGCCACGACGTCGACGTCGGAGCGCTCGAGCCACGCGGCGATGCGGTCGACGCGGGCACGGGCGGAGTTGACGTTCCAGGTGGCCAGGCGCATGGCGGTGACGCTAGTCGCGCCTACCGTTCCCCTCATGTCGACACCCGAGAACCTCACCGTCACCTCCCGCGGCCTGGCCACCGCGCGGATCGCCTCGGTCGAGCCGGGGCCCGGCACCGCGCTGGTCACCGGCGCCACCTCGGGGATCGGGGCGGCGTTCGTCGAGCAGCTGGCCGCCGCCGGCCACGACCTCGTCCTCGTCGCCCGTGACGCCCCGCGCCTCGAGGCCGCGGCCACGCGGCTGCGCGCGACCTACGGGGTCTCCGTCGAGGTGCTCGCCGCCGACCTGTCCGACCCGGAGGCGACGCAGCGCGTGGCGCGGCGGGCTGGAAGCCGCTCCGCGCCGGTGGACGTGCTCGTCAACAACGCCGGGTTCGGGCTCGCGGCCGGCCTGCTCGACTCCGGGCCGGGCGAGGAGGAGCGGCTGCTCGACGTGCTGGTGCGCGCGGTCCTCGTCGTCACCCAGCCGGCCGCGCGCGCGATGGTCGAGCGGGGCCGTGGGGCCATCATCACGGTCTCCTCGGTGGCCGGCTTCGTCCCGCTGGGCACGTACTCGTCGGCGAAGGCGTGGGCCACGCGGTTCATGGAGTCCCTCGCCGTCGAGCTCACCGGCACCGGCGTGAGCGCGACGGCGGTGTGCCCGGGCTACGTGCGCACGGAGTTCCACGCCCGCGCGTCCATCGCGACGGTCAGGCAGCCGTGGCCGCTGTGGATGACGCCCACGCTCGTGGCCCGCGAGGGGCTGCGCGGTGCGGCGCGAGGGCGAGCGGTGGTGGTCCCCAGCGCGTTCTACCGCTGCGCGGTGGCGGTGCTCGGCGTCACGCCCCGGCGGCTCCTGGCGCTCGCCGCCACCACCCGTCGTCCCGACCGGCGCTGACCCCCACCCAGCACTTCGTCGACGAAGTGCTGCTCGGCGGGCCCATGGGCCAGCACTTGGTCGACTCAGTGCTGCTCGGCGCCGCCATGGGCCAGCACTTCGTCGACTCAGTGCGGTGGCGCGTCGAGGCTCATGCGTGACGTGACGCGAACCAGGCGGTGGCCGCGGGGCCGTACAGGTCGGCGAGCATCCGGGCGAACAGGGCCGCACTGAGCGCCGCGCCGAGGGTCGACCACCACGGCGGGGCCACGGGCACCAGCAGCGTCGGACCGTTCACCACGACGATCGCCGTGGCCAGCAGGGCGGTGACGAGCCCGACGCCGCGCGCCACCGCCAGGACGAGGACGACCACGCGGGTCCAGCGGTGCCCTCGGCGCAGGAAGGCCGTGAGCACCGCCGCGCCGGCGATGACCAGGAGGGCGCCGAGCAGGTGGAGCGTGATCGTCACGGCGAGCAGCCCCGCGCTGGGGACGACGCGATCACCCAGGGCGTTCGTCGACGTCAGCGCGGTGCTCATCACCCCGTCGGTCAGCGCGCCCACGAGGCCGAGCAGCAGCACCAGCGCCGCCTGCACCCAGACCAGCAGCGCCGCGCGCGCCAGCTGGGGCGGGGCGCCGTCGGGGGCAGCAGCGGCGGCGCGCACCACCGTGGCCAGGGGTCCTCGCGCGCTGCGTCGTCCCACGGGTCCAGTCAACCTCCGCGCACCCGGCCTCGGCCGGCTCCGACGCGCCCGCTGCTCCACCCGCGCGCCACCCCGAATCCCGCCCCCCCGCCCGCACTTCGTCGACGAAGTGTCGCCGAGGGGCGGCTCCGAGGAGCACTTCGTCGACGAAGTGCGGGTGGGAGGGGTGGAAGACGAAGTGCGGGTGGGAGGGGTGGAAGAGGTGTGGGGGCAGAGGGAGGACGGGGTGGGTGCGGAGGGAGGGGTGCGCGGGTGGCGCTCAGGCGGCGGTGACGAGGGCGCGCTCGGCGCGCATCACCGGGCGCACGACGAGGGCCAGCACCACCAGCGCGCCGGCTCCGGCGGCGGCGACCGCGACGCCGACGGTGATGTCGCTGCGCAGCCCCACGAGGGCGACCAGCGGGAACACGGCCGCACCGAGCCCGAACTGGGCGAACCCCACGAGCGAGGCGGCCGACCCGGCGGCCCACCCGTTGCGACCCAGCACGATCGCCGCCGTGGTCGGCGCCGCCACGCCGACGAAGAGGGTCACCAGAGCCAGCAGGGCCACGACCTCGAGCACCGACGCCGGGTGGACGGTGACGTCGACGACCAGGGCCAGGCCGCTGAGCATCGCGCCGACCAGGCCCACGACGAGCAGGCGCTGGGGCTCCACGCGCGCCACGAGCTGCGCGGTGACCTGCGTCCCGCTCACGAAGCACACCCCGACCGCCGCGAACGCCAGCGCGAACTGCCCGGCGGTGAGCCCGTAGAGCTCCTGCAGCACGAACGGCGCCCCCGTCACGTAGCTGAAGATCATGGAGTTCGTCAGCCCGGCGGCGAGGACCACGCCCCACGTCACCCGGTCCTTCAGCAGCGTCAGGTAGGTGCTCGCGGTGCCCCGCACCCCGGCGGGCCGGCGCCGCGAGCGCGGCAGCGTCTCGGGCACGCGCAGCGCGACGACCACGAGCAGCACCCCGGCCATGAGCGCCAGCACCCCGAAGATGCCGCGCCAGTCCGTCACCGACAGCAGCCAGCCGCCGAGCGTCGGCGCGAAGATCGGGGACGCGCCCAGCACGAGGGTCAGCCGGGCCACCAGCCGTGAGGCGCCGGCGCCGTCGAACAGGTCGCGGACCATGGCCAGCGCGGTGACGGCGGCCGCGGCCGAGCCGAGCCCCTGGAGCAGCCGCAGGGCGCCCAGCACCTCGATCGTGGGGGCGAACGCGCACCCCACCGAGGCCAGCAGGTGGACGGCCAGGCCGACGAGCAGCGGCGAGCGGCGACCCAGCGCGTCGGACATCGGACCGACGAGAAGCTGGCCGATCGCGGTCCCGACGAGCGTGCCCGTCAGCGTCAGCTGGACCATCGCGGCGGTCGTCGCGAGGTCGGTGCGCAGCTGGGGAAAGGCCGGCAGGTACATGTCGACGCTGAAGGCGCCGATCGCGGTGAGCGCCCCGAGCAGCACCACCCAGCGGACGCGCTGGGAGGCCTGCAGGGCGGTGAAGTCACGGGTGGTGGGCAGGGCAGCGGGCACGGCGGAGCAGACCTCAGATCGTCGGGGGAGCCCCCAGTGTCCCTGATGACGGCGGGGCGCGCGGCGGCGACGCCCCCGCTCGGTCCCCGGACGCGGCGCGGCCCGGCCGCTACTGTCGTCACGGTGGGTCGAGCGAGGTCGGACGAGCGTCCCGGCGGTCCGTACCGAGCGCGCGGACCAGCGCCGGTGCGCGCCGCCCTGCACGTGGCGGACCGGGCGTCGGGCGGGGCGCTGCGGCGCCAGCTCTCGCGCCGGAGCCTGTGGGGCCACGTCCCGGGCCGGCCGGCCGCGCGCCCGGACGGCGTGCGGCGCCTGGCGCTGACCGTCGACCTCGACTACCAGGCCGACACCGACGCCCTCCCCGCCCTGGTGGACATGCTGGCGCGCCGCGGCGCTCGGATGTCGGTGTGCAGCGTCGGCGCGCTCGTCGAGGCCGACCCCGGCCCCTACGAGGCCGCCGTCGCCGCCGGCCACGAGCTGGTCAACCACAGCATGACCCACCCGGACAACCCCGTGCTCGACCCCGACCGCGAGTTCTGGCACCTGTCCGCGGAGCAGATGACCGCGCAGGTGGGCGAGGCCCAGGACGTCTTCGAGCGGCGCCTCGGCGTGCGGCCGGTCGGTTTTCGGACACCGCACTTCAAGGACGCCCACCGCCTCACCGGCGTGCTGGAGTCCTTCCCCGAGATCCGCTACGTCTCCAGCGCGCTGGCCAGCAAGGCCCCGCTGGGCGCCGAGCCGTACCTGGCCAGCCGGGCGGCGCTCGCGGGCGAGGACCTCTCCCACCTGTTCGCCGCCACCGACCCGGCGGCGGCGAGCGAGCTCGTGCAGATCCCGCTGACGCCCTGCCCGGACCACCGCTGGTCGCCCTACTGCTCGTGGCACGGCATCCGCACCCCGCCCACCTCCGCCGGAGCCGGCATGCACTCGCTGCCGGAGTGGTCACGGCTGTGGACGACGATGCTGGAGCGCGCCGAGCCCGACGGCCTCGCGGTGGTCTACCTCGACCCCCACGACCTCGTCCGCGACCCGGAGACCGCGC
>JARIBR010000139.1 GCA_029258695.1 Quadrisphaera sp. | reverse complement strand
GGCTCCGACGTGCACCACGTCCCCGACCGCGCCGTCGGCGACGAGGGCGCGGATCGCCCTGGCGTGGGGCAGGTGCTTCGTCCACATCGCCTCCATGACGAAGACCCCTGCCGCCTGCGCCGCGGCGAAGACCTCGCGGGCCTGCTGCGCGCTGCGGGCGAACGCCTTCTCCACCAGCACGGCCTTGCCGGCGGCGATGGCGAGGAGCGCGTGCTCGCGGTGGTGGGAGTGGGGGGTGGCGACGTACACGGCGTCCACGTCGTCGTCGCCGACCAGGGCCTCGTAACCCTCCCGCACGATCGAGGGGTCGAGGCCGTGGTCGCGGGCGAGGGCCGCGGCGCGCTCGCGCGAGCGGGAGCCGAGCGCCACGACGGAGCCCGCGGTGTGGTCGGTGACGGCGCGGACGAAGGTGTTCGCGATGCCCCCGGCGCCGATCACCCCCCAGCGCAGCGGTGGTGCGTCCATCGGGTCGGGTACGTCGAGGAACATGCGAGCGACCGTAGCGGCGCGCGGCTCACGGCTGCAGGAGCAGCGGCGCGCTGACCACCGCCGCCGCGACGAGCCAGCCCGCCGCGAGCAGCACCAGGGCGAACACGCGGCGGTCACGGCCTCGGGCGCCGATCACCGCGCTGACCACCGAGGCGAGGCACAGCGCCGCGACGACGACCGTGGTCACGCCGGGACCGCCGACGACGCCGACGCCCACCGCCAGCACCACCGCGCCCAGGGCCACGCCGGCCGCGGCGCCCACGCGGCTGCGCCGGGGCCCGAGGCGCTGGGGCAGCCCGCGCACGCCCTCCGCGGCGTCCTGCTCGGCGTCGGGCACCGTGTTGGCCAGGTGGGCCGCGAGCCCGAGCACCGCTCCCACCAGGCACAGCAGCACCGACGGCGCCGCGCCGGCCGCGGTCGCGGCCACCAGCGGCAGCAGGCCGAAGAACAGCAGGTACGGGACGAAGGAGGCCCACGTGACCTTGAGCCTCACGTCGTAGGCGAGGCCGGCGGCGACCCCGACGAGGTGGGCGGCAGCGGGCACGAGCCCCAGGAGGAGCGAGGCGGGGACGCTCACGACGGCGGCGACCACGGCCGCGCGCGCCACGACGCGACGCGGCAGGTCGCCGGAGGCCACCGGCTTGTCGCGGCGCTGCGCGGCGGCGTCGCCGTCGGCGTCCAGGGCGTCGTTCGCCCACCCGATGGACAGCTGACCGGCCAGCACCGCGACGGTGACGGTGACCAGCACCCCGGCCGAGCCGCCCGCGGCCGCGGTCAGCACGAGGGCGAAGAGCGTCACGGCCACCGTCGGCAGCGGGTGGCACGCGCGTGCCAGGGCCATCACCACGGTGTCACCGTAGGTGGCGCGTGCGACCACCTCGTAAGGTTGAAGCATGAATGACTCGCAGGAGCACTCCACCACCGGCGCCTACGTCCACCAGGGCGAAGAGTTCACGCGCGACACCAACTACGTGGACGACCGCATCGTCGCCGACGTCGACACCGCGCCGACCGACGGCGCTGGCGCGTGGCCGGTCGAGGCCGACCGCTACCGCCTCGTGGTCTCCCGGGCGTGCCCGTGGGCGAACCGGGCCATCATCGTGCGCCGCCTCCTCGGTCTCGAGGACTCCCTGTCGATGGGCGTCACCGGCCCCACGCACGACGTGCGGAGCTGGACCTTCGACCTCGACGAGGGCGGCAAGGACCCGGTGCTGGGCTACGAGCGCCTGCAGGAGGCCTTCTTCGCCCGCTTCCCGGACTACCCGCGGGGCATCACCGTGCCGGCCATCGTGGACGTCCCCTCCGGCAAGCTGGTGACGAACGACTTCCCGCAGATGACCCTCGACCTCTCGACGCAGTGGACCTCCCTGCACCGCGACGGCGCCCCGGACCTCTACCCCGAGGCGCTGCGCGAGCAGATCGACGAGATGTCCCTGCAGAACTTCCACGAGGTGAACAACGGTGTCTACCGCTGCGGCTTCGCGGGCTCCCAGGCCGCCTACGACAAGGGCTACGACCGGCTGTTCACCCGCCTGGACTGGTTGGAGGAGCACCTGAGCACCCGGCGCTACCTCGTGGGCGAGACGATCACCGAGGCCGACGTCCGCCTGTTCACCACGCTGGTGCGCTTCGACGCCGTCTACCACGGCCACTTCAAGTGCAACCGCAACAAGCTCTCCGAGATGCCGGCGCTGTGGGGCTACGCGCGCGACCTGTTCCAGACGCCCGGCTTCGGCGACACCATCGACTTCTACGACATCAAGAAGCACTACTACGTGGTGCACACCGACCTCAACCCCACGCAGATCGTGCCCAAGGGCCCAGACCTCACCGGCTGGACCACCGCGCACCACCGCGAGGAGCTCGGCGGGCGCCCGTTCGGCGACGGCACGCCCCCGCCGCCCCCGCCCGCCGGCGAGCAGGTCCCCGCGGGGCACGGGCCGGAGGTCGCGGTCCCCGTCTCCGCCTGAGCCGCCGTCTCAGCGTCGGTCGCGCCAGCGGCGCACGCGGAGCAGCGCGCCCAGGGCCGCCCGGGCGGCCGGCCCGGACAGACGGGCCCGGCGCTCGGCGATGGCGGCGTCCCACGCACCGTCGCTGAACGTCGGGTAGGCGTGCTGGACGGACCCCAGCCGGCCCGCGGTGATCCGGCGGTCGACCGCGACGGTCAGCTCTCCGAGGGTCTCCCCGGCCCGCGGGGAGACGACGGTGGCCCCGACCACGCGGCCGCGCCGGTCCAGGCGCAGCCGTGAGAAGCCCGTCGTGCGCCCCGCCGTGCGGGCCCGGTCGACGTGGTCGTGGTGGACCGTCCGCAGCGTGTGGCCCGCCGGCATCGGACCCCACGTCGCCAGGCCCACCGCGCCCACCTCGGGGTCGGCGAACGTCACGCGGGGGACGAGGGCGGAGGTGGCCGCGCGCAGCCCCAGGGCGGCGTTGGCCGCCGCGGTCGAGGCGTCGAGCCCTGCCGCGTGGGTGAAGTACGGCGCGCCCGTCACGTCGCCGGCCGCCCACACCCCGGGGTTGCTCGTCCGGCCCCCGGCGTCGACCACGACGGCGCCGTCGGCGTCCAGCGCCACCCCGATCGTCTCGAGCCCGAGGCGGGCGGTCACCGAGTCCCGCCCCAGGGCGACCAGCAGGTGGGTGCCGCTCACGGCAGCCCCGCCGGCGAGGACCAGCCCGATCCGCTCGCCGCTGCGACCGGTCACGCGCGCCGCCTGCGCCCCCAGGCGCACGTCCACCCCGTCCGCGACGAGCGCGGCGCGCACCACCTCCGAGGCGTCGGGGTCCTCGCGCGGGAGCAGTCGCTCACCGTGGTGGACGAGGACCACCTCGGATCCGAGCCGCGCGAAGGCCTGGCTCGTCTCCACGCCGACGGGCCCGCCGCCCAGGACGAGGAGACGCTCGGGGAGCGCGGTGAGCCCCCACAGGGTGTCGGTGGTCAGCGGGCGGGCGTCGGACAGCCCGGGGACGCCCGGCAGCGTCGCGGTGGCGCCGGTGACCACGACGGCGCGGTCGAAGCGCAGGGCCTCACCGTCGACGTCGAGGCTCCTCTCGCCGGTGAACCGGCACGTGCCCCGCAGCACGGTGACGCCGGCGGCGGCGAGGGCGTCCGGGTCGTCGTCGGGCTCGACCGCCGCGACGACCTCGTGGACCCGGGCCATGACGGCGGGGAAGTCGACCTCGACCGGCCCGACCCGCACCCCTTAGGTGCCTGCGGCGCGCGCGTCGGCGGCGTGCTGCGCGCTGGCCAGGAGCGCCTTGGAGGGCACGCATCCCGTCCAGAGGCAGTCGCCCCCCGGCGCACGACGGTCGACGAGCACCACGCGGGCACCCAGCAGCGCCGCGGTGGTGGCGGCCACCAGGCCGGCGGTCCCGGCGCCGAGCACCACGAGGTCCCACCGGGTCTGCGCCGCACGGGCCGTCGCGGCCAGCGCCTGCGCGGGAACCGTGTCTCTCATCGGGCCAGTCTGCGCTCCCGCGCGCCCGGGTACCGTGCGGCGTGGCCTGACCGCCGAGCAGCCGGTACGGCGTCAGAGCTTGAGCACGCCGCCGTCGTCGTGGTGCTCGGTGGCGTCGTCGTCGTCGAACCACCGGCCGTTCGACGCCAGGTAGCGGAAGCGCACCTGCCCGCCGGCCGGGACCGTGATCGAGGCGCTGCGGCTGCCGTTGCTCCGCTTGCGCATCACGTGGCTGAAGGGGCTCCAGTCGTTGAAGTCGCCCACCACGGACACGGGGCCCTCGGGCGCGGTGTCGTCGAGGACGAACGTCACCTTGACGTCGCCGGTGGCTCTCACCTTCTGGACGCGGATCATCAGGGGCTCTCCTCTGCGCGGGCGCGCTCAGGCGGTCGGGTGGCTCGGATGCTATCGCCGCAGGTGATCAGCGTCCTCGGACCTGGGGGACGCGAGGCGCGCTGGCAGCACGCCGCGGCGGCGTCCCGGTACCGCAGCGACCTCAGCACCGAAGCAAGTACTGTCCGTGATCACACCCCCCCTCGCCGTCATCTCGGCGCCCCGTCCGGCGGCGCGGCCGGACGTGCCCACCCTCCTGCGTGCCGGGGTGTTGACGACTCCGGATCTTTCACCACTCCGCTGTCCGTGGGAGTCGCGATGCGTCACGCACGTGCGTGACCAGCCACTGCTTCGCACCGAGCTCGACCTGGGCCACCGGCGGCGGGGTCGTGGTGCCCGCGACGTCCGGTCTCGAAGGTCGAGGCCGGCGACACGTCTTCGAAGGAGACACCTATGACAACTGGCACCGTGAAGTGGTTCAACGCTGAGAAGGGCTTCGGCTTCATCACCCCCGACGGTGGTGGCCCCGACGTGTTCGCGCACTACTCCGCGATCGCGACCTCCGGG
>JARIBR010000009.1 GCA_029258695.1 Quadrisphaera sp. | reverse complement strand
CTCTACCGTCGCTACCGGCCCGAGTCCTTCGCGGAGGTCATCGGGCAGGAGCACGTCACCGACCCGCTGCGCAGCGCCCTGCGCGACGGGCGGGTGGGCCACGCCTACCTCTTCTCCGGTCCGCGCGGCTGCGGGAAGACGACCTCCGCGCGCATCCTCGCCCGCTGCCTGAACTGCGTCCAGGGCCCGACGGACACCCCCTGCGGGGTGTGCGACAGCTGCCGCGAGCTCGCGCGCGGCGGCCCGGGGAGCCTCGACGTCGTCGAGATCGACGCGGCGAGCCACGGCGGCGTCGACGACGCCCGTGAGCTGCGGGACCGGGCCACGTACGCCACCGCGCGGGACCGCTTCAAGGTCTTCATCATCGACGAGGCGCACATGGTGAGCCCCCAGGGCTTCAACGCGCTGCTCAAGATCGTCGAGGAGCCGCCGCCCCACGTGAAGTTCGTGTTCGCCACCACCGAGCCGGACAAGGTGCTCGGCACCATCCGCTCCCGCACCCACCACTACCCCTTCCGCCTCGTCCCGCCGGAGGTGCTGGCGCGCTACCTCGGTGAGGTGTGCGCCTCCGAGGGCCTGGAGGTCGGGACGGGCGTGCTGCCCCTGGTGGTTCGCGCCGGTGCGGGCTCGGTGCGGGACAGCCTGTCCGTCCTCGACCAGCTGGCCGCGGGCTCGGGGGAGCGGGGCATCGACTACGAGCACGCCATCGCCCTGCTCGGGTACACCCCGCAGTCCCTCCTGGACGACGTGGTCTCGGCGCTGGCGGTGGGTGACGGCGGGGCGGTCTTCCGCATCGTCGACCGCGTGGTGCAGTCCGGCCAGGACCCGCGCCGCTTCGTGGACGACCTGCTGCAGCGGCTGCGGGACCTCATCATCGTCGAGGCGGTGGGTGAGGCGGCCGTCTCGGTTTTCCCCGGGGTGTCCTCCGACCAGCTCGAGCGCATGAGCCAGCAGGCCGGGGCCTACGGCGCGGCCCCGCTCTCGCGGGCGGCGGACCTGGCCAACGCCGCCGCCTCGGAGATGACCGGCGCCACCTCACCCCGGCTGCACCTCGAGCTGCTCGCGGCGCGGATGCTGCTGCCGGCCGCCGACGACGCGGAGCGCGGGCTGGCGGCCCGCCTGGACCGGGTGGAGCGCCGGCTCGCGGCGCCGGGTGCGGCGCGCGCCGCGCCGACGGCGGCGTCCGGCGCGCCGACGGCGGCGTCGAGCCCTCCGACGGGATCGAGCCCTTCCACGCAGCCGCGCCCGACGGCGGAGCCGAGCCCCGTCGCGGCGCCGGACGAACCCGCCTCGAGCGGTGACGACCACCCGTCGCGCAGCGGTGACGACCACCCGCCACAGGGCGCTGGCGATGCGTCCGCCCGCCGCGGCGGTGACGCGCCGGCGGCTGAGGGCGCCTCCCCGTCCGCCGCGCCGTCGGGCGCCGGTGACGCCATCGCGCCGGGCGACCCGGGCGGCGGCTCCTCCGCGGAGAGCACCGAGGCCGTGCGCCGCATGTGGCCCGAGGTCCTCGACGAGCTCGCGCGCACCAGCCGCCGCACGTGGACGCGCGTCAGCCACGACGCCGCGGTCCTGCGGGTGGACGAGGACGCGGTGGTGCTGCAGTTCCGCCAGCCCGGCCTGCTGGTCGCGTTCTCCCAGGGCGCGCACGCGGAGAACGTGCGCGCCGCCCTCGAGGTGGTGCTGGGGATGGACCGACGGGTGGTGGCGGTCGGGGAGGGTGACCCACCGCCCGACGCTCCCGGTGGTGGTGAGCGCGCCGGCCGCCCGGGTCAGCGGCCGGACGGCGCCTCGGCCGCTGGACGGCCCGCACCCGCACCACCTGCGACCGGGTCGCCCGCGCCCGGAGCCGCCGCCTCCGGGCAGGAGGCCACCTCGACGCCCGCCTCCTCCGCGAGCTCCAGGGAAGCCCCTGTCCTCGGGGGACCACGGGGACCGGCGCGCGAACCTGGACCCCGGGCGACGCCTGGCCCGCCCGGGGGCGCTGCGCCGCCACCGGGGTTCGTGCCCGGGTGGGACGGTCCGCCGCCCAGCGACGAGGACGTCCCGCCCGACGAGGACAGCATCCCCCCGGAGGACGTGAGGACCCCAGCACCGCCGCGCCGCTCCCAGGTGCTGCGTGAGCAGCTGGCCGCCGGGGGGGCGTCCGGGCACCAGCCCGCCGGGGCGAGCGGCGCCCCCGCCGCCGACGACGAGCCCAGCCGCGACGACGTCGACGCGGAGGACTCCGGCCTCGTGGGGGCCGCGCTGGTGGCGCAGCGCCTCGGGGGCCGCGTCGTCGACGACGCCAGCCGGTGACCGTCGCGGGTCGCACGTAGGGTCGCCCCCGTGTACGAGGGAGCGGTCCAGGACCTCATCGACGAGCTGGGGCGGCTGCCCGGCGTGGGCCCCAAGAGCGCCCAGCGCCTGGCCTTCCACCTCCTGGCCGCCGACGAGGACGACGTCACGCGCCTGGTCTCCGCGCTCACCGAGGTCAAGCGGCGCGTGAAGTTCTGCGAGGTGTGCGGCAACGTCTCCCAGGAGACGCGGTGCCGCATCTGCCGTGACCCGCGCCGCGACACCACGGTGATCTGCGTCGTCGAGGAGCCCAAGGACGTCGTGGCCATCGAGCGCACCCGGGAGTTCCGCGGGCGCTACCAGGTCCTCGGCGGCGCGATCAGCCCCATCGAGGGCGTCGGCCCCGACGACCTGCGGGTGCGCGACCTCATGACCCGGCTGGCCTCGGGCGAGGTCACCGAGGTGATCCTCGCCACCGACCCGAACCTCGAGGGTGAGGCGACCGCGACCTACCTCGCCCGCCTGCTCTCCCCCATGGGCCTGCGGGTGACGCGACTGGCCTCCGGGCTGCCCGTGGGAGGCGACCTGGAGTACGCCGACGAGGTCACCCTCGGGCGCGCGTTCGAGGGGCGCCGGCTCCTCGAGACGTGAGGCCCCGCGGCATGAGCGTCAGGGCACCCCGGTGGCGTCAGGCCACCCGGCTGCCCCGGGGCAGCGTGGCGTACGGCACCTGGAGGCGGCGGACGGTCACGGCCAGCGCCGCCGCGCCCACGAGGAGGTCTGCCGCCAGGCCCCACGGCCACACCGGGGGCACCTGGTCGAGCGCGTCGCGGCGGGCCTGCTCCTGGGCGATGAAGTCGTCCTCCGTGAAGCTCTGGCAGTAGTCGCGGTCCTCGTCGGTCTCGCCCTGGCGCGCCGCCCGCACGCCGTCGCCCACCGCGGCGAGCGGGCCGCCGCCCGCGCGGATCGGCGCCCGCGGGGTGGCGTCGGCGACCACGACGTAGGGGGAGGGCGCCAGCAGCCACCACGTGCGCTCGGTGTGCGCGACGTCCTGGCGGACCTCCCGGGTGACGCACGGCGGCTCCCCGCCGATCGGCTCACCACGGTCGTCGAACTCGACGTTGGCGTAGTCCTGCTCCCGGACGGTGACGTCCTCCTCGGCGAGCACCAGGGGGACGGTGAGGGCGAAGAGCAGCGGGCTGAGGAAGCAGATCGCCGCCACGGAGACGTACGTGAGCACCACCGAGCTCGCCAACCGCGAGCACACCGCCGACCAGCCGAGCCCGATCGCGCAGACCACGAGGAGGGTCACGGCGGTCAGCGCCAGCGCCCCGACCAGCGCGGTGGCGGGCACGCCGCCGCGGGTGAACGCCCAGACGACGAACGGCACCGCCGCGGCGAGCAGCACCAGCGACGCCGTCCACGCCGCGAGGAGCTTGCCCAGCGCGATGTCGAGGGGGCTGAGCAGGGTGACCTGCATCGGTGCGAGCGTGCCGGCGGAACGGTCGCCGTTGACCGACGTCGCGGCCAGCGCGGGCGAGACGAGCAGGCCCATGGTGAGCACCAGCGTCACCACCGCGTCGAACACCACCGGGCCGGTGCCCTCGGCGTCGCTCGCCCCGCCGCCGAGGACGGTCAGGGCGTAGCCGATGAGGACGGTGACGAGCAGCAGCACCCCCACCCACACCGCGAGGGCGACGAGCCACCGCGTCGAGCGCACGCGCTGCGCCAGCTCCAGGCGCGCCACCGTGGCGACGCCCGGGCCGCTCACCCGCAGGTCGGCGCGTCGCCGGCGCGGGCTGCGGGGCGGCTCGGTGCTCGTGGGAGGTGGGACAGCGGTCGCGGCGCTCATCGTCGGTCCTGCTCGTCGAGGTCGAGGTACGCGGACTCCAGCGCCCCGGAGGAGGGCGCGAACGAGGTCACCGGCACGCCGCCGCCGACCAGCGCGGCGAGCAGGTGGGCGGCGGCGTCCTCGCCGCGCACGTCCACCTCCAACCAGCCCGTGCGGCGCTGGGCGTCGCCGGTCACCACCGCGGCGCCCTGGTCGCGCAGGGCCCGCTCCAGCGCGCCGGGGTCGAGGGAGCGCACCCGGTAGCGCCGCACCGCCACCCCCTCCGGGCCGGGGCCCGGGCCCGGGACTGAGGTCGAGGTCGAGGTCGAGCGCGAGCCGGCTGCGGCGCCCTGGACGTCCTCGTGCACCGCCGCCACGCGCCCGCGGGTGACGAGCACCGCCCGGTCGGCCAGCTCGTCGAGCTCGGCGAGGACGTGCGAGGAGACCAGCACCGCCGCGCCGCCGGCCGCGAGGTCGCGCAGGGTCTCGCGCAGCTCCACCCGCGAGCGCGGGTCCAGCCCGGACGCCGGCTCGTCGAGCAGCAGCACGTCCGGGGAGTGCACGAGCGCCCGCGCCAGGCCCAGCCGCTGCTTCTGCCCTCGGGAGAGCACGTGCGCCGGGGCGTCCGCGTGCTCGCTCAGGTGCACCGTCTCCAGGAGCTCCGCCGCGCGCGCGGCGGCCCGGGCCCTCGGGATGCGGTAGGCGGCGGCCACCGTGCGCAGCACCTCGGTGGCGGTGAGGCTGTCCCAGGTGCCGTGGACGTCCGGCATCCACCCCACGTGGGCCCGGGCGGCGACGGGCTCCGCGACCACGTCGACGCCCGCGGCCCGCACGCTCCCGGCGTCGGGCACGAGCAGGCCGGCGAGGACGAGGAGCAGCGTCGTCTTGCCCGAGCCGTTGGGTCCCACCAGCGCCGTGACGCGGCCGGCGGGCACATCGAGGTCGACGTGGTCCACGGCCACGGCGCCGCGAAAGGTGCGCCGCACGCCCCGCGCCACCACCCCGGGCGCGGAGCCCGGCGCCGGGGCGTCAGCGCCGGCGGGAGCGGAGAGGGTCGTCATGGGTGGACGCTAGTGATCGAGCGCACCGCTGTCATGCCCCGGACGGGTGGCGCCGCGTCACGATGCGGACACGTCACCTCCGATGCGGCGCGCACCGGGTGATCTCCACGGCGGGTAGCGTTCACCGACGCACCGCCCCGTCCGGTCCGGTGCGCCCGCCCGCCCCAGCCGTCCGCCCTGCACCACCGCCCCGCCTCGCTAGGAGGTCCGCCACCGTGGCCCTGGTCGTCCAGAAGTACGGCGGCTCGTCCGTCGCCGACGCCGAGGGCGTCAAGCGCGTGGCCCGCCGCATCGTCTCGACGCGCCAGCGCGGCTCCGACGTCGTCGTGGTCGTCTCCGCGATGGGCGACACCACCGACGACCTCGTCGACCTCGCCGGGCAGGTGAGCCCCCTGCCGCCGGCCCGCGAGCTCGACATGCTCCTGACCTCCGGTGAGCGCATCTCCATGGCGCTGCTCGCGATGGCCATCGCCGACCTCGGCCACGAGGCCCGGTCCTTCACCGGCAGCCAGGCCGGGGTCATCACCGACTCCGTCCACGGGCGGGCGCGCATCATGGACG
>JARIBR010000183.1 GCA_029258695.1 Quadrisphaera sp. | reverse complement strand
GGGCGCACCGTGGTGTTCGACGTCAGGCCGAGGAGCGCGAGCGCCGCCTTGACCATGATGACGCCCTGGGTGTGGTTCATGATCGCGTCGATGACGTCGAGCAGCGAGGTGTGGACGGCGCGGGCGGCGGTGAGGTCTCCGCGGTCGACCGCCGCGACCATCTCGGCGAAGCGGTGGCCGGCGACGTGGCCCACCACGGAGACCATGCCGGCGGCTCCCTGGGCGAGGTGCGCCAGGTTGAGCTGGTCGGAGCCGGAGTAGTAGGCCAGGTCGGTCGCGGCCATCACGCGCGCGGACGAGAACAGGTCGTCCTTGGCGTCCTTCACGGCGACGATCCGGGGGTGGTCCGCGAGGGAGACCAGCGTGTCCTCGTGGACCGCTGCGCCGGTGCGCCCGGGGATGTCGTAGATCATCACCGGCAGGCCCGTGGCGTCGGCGACGGACCGGAAGTGCGCCGCGATGCCGGCCTGCGGGGGCTTGGAGTAGTACGGCGTGACCACGAGCAGGCCGTGGGCACCGGTGGACTCGGCCGCGCGCGCCCGGGCGATCGAGTGGGCCGTGTCGTTGTTCCCCGATCCCGCGACCACGTGGGCGCGCTCGCCCACCGCCTCGACGACGGCGCGCAGCAGGGCGTCGTGCTCGGCCTCGGCGAGGGTGGGCGACTCGCCGGTGGTGCCGGCGACGACGAGACCGTCGTGGCCGCGGTCCACCAGGTGCGCCGCGAGCGCCTGGGCGCCGGGCAGGTCGAGCCCGCCGTCGGGCGTCATCGGCGTCGCCATGGCGGTCAGGACCGCCCCGAAGGGCCGCGTGGGCCCACCTCGTCCGGTCACGACGCCAACGTACCCGGCGCCTCGCCGCGTCCCTGGTCGGGCGCGCGTGCCGGGCGCTCGTCGTCGACCGGGCCGCCAGCGGGGCCGTCGACGTGGCTCCCGGCGGTCCGGTCGTCCTCACCGCCGTCACGGCCGGCCGTGGGGTCGGCGTCCGTGCCGGAGCCGGTGCCGGTGCCCGGGCCCCCCGCGGCCCGCACGGCGGCCACGCCCTGCTCGCCGCCGACGGCCCCGCGGGTCGCCGCCGCGAGACGTGTCTTCACGGGAGCGGAGTTCAAGCGGTCCTTCATGGTCGTGGCGTACATGTCGGCGTACTCCTGGCCGGAGAGCCGCATGAGCTCGTAGACGATCTCGTCCGTCACCGAGCGCAGCACGAAGCGGTCGTTCTCCATGCCCGCGTAGCGCGAGAAGTCCAGCGGCTCGCCGACGACCACGCCCACGCGGTGGATCCGCGGCAGCGACGTGCCGATCGGCTGGACCACGTCGGTGCCGATCATCGCGACGGGGATCACCGGCGCGCCGGTACGCAGGGCCAGGCGCGCCACCCCCGTGCGGCCGCGGTACAGACGCCCGTCGGGGCTGCGTGTCCCCTCGGGGTAGATGCCCACGAGCTCCCCGCGCGCCAGCACGCTCGCGAGCGCGCTGATGGCCGACTCCGCCGCGGCGCCGCCGGAGCGGTCGACGGGCACCTGGCCGACGCCACGGAAGAACATGGCCTTGGCCCTGCCCTTGAGGCCGCGGCCGGTGAAGTACTCCGACTTGGCGAGGAAGCTCACCCGTCGGGGGCACACGACCGGGAGGAAGAAGGAGTCCGAGACGGACAGGTGGTTGCTGGCGAGGATGGCGGGGCCGGAGGCCGGCACGTTCTCCATGCCCCTGACCCAGGGTCGGAAGACCGCAGCCAGCACCGGCCAGAGCACGGCCTTGCCGATCCAGTAGAGCACCGTGCCCCCTCGCCTCGCGTCACGTGCCCGGCCGGTCCCCATGATCGCGGGGCCGGACGAGGGCCCACTGTAGAGACCTCTGCGCCGCGAGCGAGCCGCTCGCGCCCGCGCAGGCCGGCTCTGCGTGCTCGTGGTGCCAGACTGCCCCCGTGCAGACCGGTACGTCGACGCCCGTGCGGACGCCCTCGGAGCGCAGGACCGGCGCCCCGCGGGTCGTCGCGGGCGCCGAGCCCCTCTCCAGCGCGGCGCCCGGCGGGCCCGGGTCCGTCGCCGTCCTGCTGTGCCACGGGTTCACCGGCTCGCCGTACAGCGTGCGGCTCTGGGCCCGCGACCTCGCCGACGCCGGCCTCGCCGTCGAGGCGCCCCGCCTGCCCGGCCACGGCACCACCTGGCAGGACATGGCGACCACCACCTGGTGGCAGTGGTACGCCGAGGTCGAGGCCGCGCTCGCCCGGCTCGTCGCCACGGGGGCCCGGGTGGTGGTCGGGGGGCTCTCCATGGGAGGGGGCCTGGCGCTGCGCCTCGCGGCCGACCACCCCGACGACGTGGCCGCGCTCGTGCTGGTCAACCCCGCCGTCCTGCTCACCGACCCCAGGATGGCCGCGGTGCCGGTGCTCCGGTACCTGCAGCCCTCGAGGCCCGGCATCGGCAGCGACACGGCCAACGGCGCGGACGAGGGCGCCTACGACCGGGTGCCGCTCGCCGCGCTGGCCTCCTCGCTCGCCGGCTACGCGGCCCTGCGCTCGGAGCTGCACCGGGTGGTGGCGCCGCTGACGGTCCTGCGCTCGGCCACCGACCACGTCGTGCCCGCGGCCTCCTCCTCCGCGGTCCTGGCCGGCGTGTCCTCGCGCGACGTCCGCGAGGTGGTGCTCACCCGCAGCTTCCACGTGGCGACGGTCGACCACGACGCTCCCGAGGTGAGCCGGGTGACGCTCGCGGTCGTCGACGAGGTCCGCTCGACCGGGCCGGTCGGCGCAGGCGGCGCAGGCCGCGAAGGCCGCGCAGGCGGGCCGGCGGTCACCGAGCAGGCCCCCCGATGAACGGTGACCACCCCTCCGACCGCGACGACCCCTCGGTGCGCGACGACGACGACGCCGTGTGGGAGGACCTGGTCGCCCGCATCGGCCCGCTGGCGACGCCACCGCAGGACGGCACGGTGCTCGACGACGGCGGCGCAGAGGCCGGGCGCGGCGGCGCACCGGCCCCGGGACCCGGTGACGACGCCGACGCCACGGCGGGGGGCGCCCCGGCTCCCGGGCCCCTCGGGGGCAGCGGGCCGCGTGACCACTCGGTGGACCCCGCCGACGGCGAGCGCGCCGACCGCGAGGACGAGCACTTCGTGCCACCGGAGGCCGAGCCGCTGAGCAGCCCCGGCATCGGGTGGTGGGCTCCGTGGATCGCCCTGGTCGGGGCGCCGGTGGTCCTCGCCGTCGTGGCGCTGACCCGCTCGGCGGCACCGGGCTGGTTGGTGGTGGCGTGCCTCGTGGTGTTCGCCGGCGGGGCCGCGGCAGCGGTGCTGCGCCTGCCGGACACCCGCGTCGAGGACCCGGGCGACGACGGCGCGCGCCTGTAGCACCGCGCGCCCGTGAGCCGCTCCCGCCGCGGCGTCCACGGGCGCCCTCAGGCCACGACCCGGCGAGCGAGCACCGCCACCCCGATCATCCCCGCGTCGTTGCCCAGCTGCGCCGCGCGCAGCTGGGGGACGGGCCGGTGGCCCCGGGCCGGGAGCTGGCGGCGCAGGGCTGCCGACGCGGGCTCGAGCAGGAGGTCGCCGGCGTCGGCGACGCCCCCGCCCACCAGGACCAGGCTGCTGTCGAG
>JARIBR010000261.1 GCA_029258695.1 Quadrisphaera sp. | reverse complement strand
CGCGGTGCTCCCGACCAACCCGCCGGCGCTGGTGGACCGGGCGCTGACGCACTTCGGACTGCACGACGACACCCAGGTGGTGCTGCGCGCGGAGTCCGGCGCGGCGACCTCCCTGCCCACCGGCACGCCGGTCACCGCCGGTGAGCTCCTCTCGAGCTGGGTCGAGCTGGGTCAGCCCGCCACCCGCCGGCAGGTGAGGCTGCTCGCGGGCGGCGCCGCGTGCCCGCCCGACCGCGACGCCCTGGCCGCGATCGCCGAGGACCCCGCCGCCCACCAGCGCGAGGTGATCGACCCCCGGGTCTCCGTGCTGGACCTCCTCGCCCGCCGCCCCTCCTGCCAGGTGGCCTTCGCCTCGTACCTGGAGATGCTCCAGCCGCTGACCCCTCGGCAGTACTCGATCTCGTCGAGCCCGCGGTGGAGCGCGGACCACGTGACGCTCACCGTGGCCGTGCAGAGCGGTCCGGCGCGCAGCGGCAGCGGAGTCCACGAGGGCGTCGCCTCGACGTTCCTCGCCCACGTCAGGCCGGGCGCCCGGGTGGCGGTCAAGGTGGCCCCGTCGCAGGTCGCCTTCCACCCGCCGGCCCTCGACGTCCCCGTGGTGATGGTCGCGGCGGGCTCGGGCATCGCGCCCTTCCGCGGGTTCCTGGCCGACCGTGCGCTCGAGGCGGAGGAGTCCGGCGTGGAGCCCGCACCGGCGCTGCTGTTCTTCGGCTGCCACGCGAGCGGCACCGACCTGTACTACGACGACGAGCTGGCCGACCTGGCCGAGCGCGGCGTCGTGGACGTGCGCACCGCGTTCTCGCGCGAGCCCGTCGGCGACGTCCGCCACGTCCAGGACCGCCTGTGGGCCGACCGGACCGACGTGGCGGACCAGGTGCGGGCCGGCGCGAGCGTCTTCGTCTGCGGCGACGGCCAGCGCATGGCCCCGGCCGTCCACGAGACGTGCCGGCGCATCTACGCCGAGGCCACCGGCGCCAGCGCCGAGCAGGCCGACGCGTGGCTCACCACGATGGCGCGCGAGCACGGTCGGTACGTGGCGGACGTCTTCGCCTGACACGCAGGGGGCGAGAAGGCCCGGGGGCGCGTGCGATAGTGCGGCATGGATCACCGCAGATCCGGGTCATCGGCGACCGGGCAGCCCCTCGTGCTGCGCGGCGCCGCGTGGTCCCCGGCCGAGAACACCGACCACCACGCCGTCGCGATGGCCGGCGGGGTGATCGTCGCGCTCGACGACGAGGCGCTCGCCTGGGGGCGCGCCCAGGGCGCCGACGTCCGCGGCCTGGGCGACGGCTGCTGCGTCGTCCCCGCGTTCGGGGACGGCCACGCCCACCCGCTGTTCGGCGGGCTCGAGGCCGACGGTCCGGCGCTGCGCGGGCCCACCGACGTCGCGGGGATCGTCGCCGAGGTGGGGCGCTACGCCCGCGAGCACCCGGAGCTGGAGTGGATCACCGGTGCCTCCTACGACTCCAGCCTGTCCCCCGAGGGGCTGTTCGACGCCCGCTGGCTCGACGAGGCGGTGCCCGACCGCCCCGTGGTGCTGCGCGCCTGGGACTACCACACGGTCTGGGTGAACTCCCGGGCGCTGGAGCTCGCCGGCATCGACGCCAGCACCGCCGAACCGGCGCTCGGGGAGATCCCGCGCCGCCCCGACGGCTCGCCGCTGGGGACGCTGCGCGAGTGGGGCGCGATCGACCTCGTGACCGCGGTGGCGCCGCCCGCCTCCCTCGAGCGGCGCGTCGCCGCGATCGAGCGCGCCGGGCGCCACTACGCCGGCCTCGGGACCACCTGGGTGCAGGACGCGTGGATCGAGCCCGAGCAGCTCGACGCCTACCTCGCCGCCGCCGAGGCGGGGCGGCTGCCGGTGCGCGTCAACCTCGCCCTGTACGCCGACCCGCGGCGCTGGCCCGAGCAGCTGCCCGAGCTCGTCGCCGCGCGCGAGCGGGTACGCCGGCTGGACCACCCGCGGCTGAGCGCGGACACGGTGAAGTTCTTCGCCGACGGCGTCGTCGAGAACGCCACCGCCTCGCTCCTCGAGCCCTACGACGGCGAGCCTGGGCGCGCCGGCATGCTGGTCTGGCCGGCGGAGCTCCTCGCCGACGCGGTCACGGCCGTGGACGCGGCCGGGTTCCAGCCGCACCTGCACACCATCGGCGACCACGCGGTGCGCGTCGGCCTCGACGCCGTCGAGGCGGCCCACCGGCGCAACGGGCCCCGGGACCGCCGGGCGGTCCTCGCCCACGTCCAGCTCGTCGACCCGGCCGACCGCCAGCGGTTCCACGAGCTCGGGGTCATCGCCAACGCCGAACCGCTGTGGGCCCAGCTGGACCCCCTCATGACGGTGCTCACGACCCCGCGCCTCGGTCAGGTGCGCTCCGACACCCAGTACGCCCTCTCCTCGCTGCTCCACGAGCGGGCGGCGCTGTCCTTCGGCTCGGACTGGCCCGTCTCCTCCGCCGACCCGCTCGAGGGCCTCGCCGTGGCGTGCTCGCGCCAGACGCGCGAGCGCGTGCCCGCCGGCGGCTGGACCCCTCACGAGCGGCTGCGCCTGGACCAGGCGTTCACCGCCTACACCCGCGGGGTCGCCCACCAGGGGTTCCGGCGCGCCGGTCGCCTCACCGTCGGGGACGACGCCGACCTCGCCGTCCTCTCGCGCGACCCACGCACCCTGGAGGACCCCCGTGACCTCGACGCGGTGCGCGTGGTCAGCACCTGGCTCGCCGGCGAGCAGGTCCACACCACGGAGGAGGAGCAGCGTGGCTGAGGCCACGGCGGATCGGGCGGGCGCACCGCAGCCACGGGGCGCCGGCGGCGACGCCCGGTTGAAGCGTGCCCTCGGGGTCCCGGCGCTGACGCTGTTCGGGCTCGTCTACCTCGTGCCGCTGACCGTGTTCACCACCTACGGCATCGTCACCGAGCAGACCGGCGGGCGCGTCCCGCTGGCGTACGTCTTCACCCTCGCCACCATGATCTTCACGGCCTTCTCCTACGCGGCCATGGTGCGCGCCTACCCCGTCGCCGGATCGGCGTACACATACACGACCAGGACGTTCGGACCGCACACCGGCTTCCTCGCCGGCTGGTCGCTCCTGCTCGACTACCTCTTCCTCCCGATGATCAACTATCTGGTCATCGGGATCTACCTCAACGCACAGTTCCCCTCGGTACCGCTGTTCGTGTGGGTGCTCGCCGCGATCGTGCTGGTGACCGTGCTCAACATCGTCGGCATCACCACGATCGCGCGGGTCAACGCGGCCATCATCGCCGTGCAGGCCGTCTTCGTCGTCGTCTTCGTGGCGCTGGCGATCCGCAGCATCTCCGGTTCACCGGTCGACGCGGCCGCGCCCTTCACCGGCGACGGGTCGGTGGTGGGCCTGGCCGCGGTGCTCGGCGGCGCGGCCGTCCTCGCGCTGTCCTTCCTCGGCTTCGACGCCGTCTCGACGATGGCGGAGGAGGCGCAGGAGCCACGCCGGGACATCCCCCGCGCCATCCTCCTCGTGACGCTGGGCGGGGGTCTGCTCTTCGTCGTCGTCAGCTACCTCGCCCAGGCGGCCCTGCCGGCGACCACCTTCGAGGACCCGGACTCCGCCGCGCTCGAGGTGATGCTCAGGGTCGGCGGCCAGGTCATGTCGACGTTCTTCGTCGCCGCCTACGTCGCGGGCGCCTTCGGCTCCGCGCTGACCTCGCAGGCGTCCGTCACGCGGGTCATGTACGCCATGGGGCGCGACGGCGTGCTCCCGCGCGCCCTCGGGCGGCTCAACCGCCGGTTCCGCACGCCGGTCCTGGCGATCGTGATCGTCTCCGTGGTCTCGCTGACCGCCGAGGTCATCAGCCTCGCCCTGCTGGCGAGCCTCGTGAGCTTCGGCGCGCTGGCTGCCTTCTCCGTGGTGAACCTCTCCGTGGTCAAGCACTACGTGCTCGACCAGGGGATGCGGGCGCCGGCGCAGCTGCTCCGCTACCTGCTCATGCCGCTGCTCGGCCTGGGGCTGACGTTGTGGCTGTGGACCTCGCTGAGCCCCACCGCCCTGGTCGGCGGGCTGGCGTGGCTCGCCGTCGGGGTGGTGTGGCTCGCCGTGCTCACCAAGGGGTTCCGCCGGCGCCCGCCGACGGTCGAGCTGTCGAAGGACGCCCTGCCCTGACCGGCCGCTGACGGGCCCTCTGGCGCG
>JARIBR010000207.1 GCA_029258695.1 Quadrisphaera sp. | reverse complement strand
TCGTCGAGTCCGCCGTGTGGGAGGCGTCGCTGTTCGAGGAGCACGACTTCCACGACTTCAAGATCTCGGTGAAGCACAACGACCCGGTGGTCATGGTGGCTGCCTACGAGATGCTCTCCGAGCGCGGCGACTGGCCGCTGCACCTCGGCGTGACCGAGGCCGGGCCGGCCTTCCAGGGCACCATCAAGTCCGCCACCGCCTTCGGCGCGCTGCTCAGCAAGGGCATCGGCGACACGATCCGGGTCTCCCTCTCGGCGCCCCCGGTCGAGGAGATCAAGGTGGGCAACCAGATCCTCCAGTCGCTGAACCTGCGGCCCCGCAAGCTCGAGATCGTCTCCTGCCCGTCGTGCGGGCGTGCCCAGGTGGACGTCTACACGCTCGCCGACGAGGTGACGGCCGGCCTGGAGGGCATGACGGTGCCGCTGCGGGTCGCGGTCATGGGCTGCGTGGTGAACGGGCCCGGTGAGGCCCGCGAGGCGGACCTCGGTGTGGCGTCCGGCAACGGCAAAGGGCAGATCTTCGTGCGCGGCGAGGTCATCAAGACGGTGCCCGAGGACCAGATCGTCGCGACCCTCATCGAGGAGGCCGAGCGCATCGCCGCGCAGATGGAGCTCGACGGCGAGACCAGCAGCGACGGGACGCCGTCCGTCGCCGTCGGCTGAGCCGTGGCGCCACCCGACGCCGCCCGCGCACCCTGCGCCGACGCGGTGCTCACGTCGTGACCGGCCTCATGCCCTCGCGCCTCGGCCACCGCGGCGACGCGAGCGTCTCGGCGCTCGACGACCGCGACCGCAGCGCCGTGCTGGAGCTCTGCGCCCACGACCCCGTGGCCAACGTCTTCGTCAGCTCGCGCGTGCTCGCCCTGGGCGCCGACGCGGGCCGGCTCGGCGGCCAGCTCTGGGGGCTGCACCGGAGAGGCCGGCTGGTCGCCGCGTGCTGGGCGGGCGCGAACGTCGTCCCCGTGCAGATGGGACCGGACGCCGTCGCCCCGTTCGCGGAGCGCCTGGCCCGCGCCGGGCGGCGGTGCTCGTCCATCGTCGGTGACGCGGACGCGGTCAACGCCCTCTGGGTGAGGTTGCAGCGATCGTGGGGGAGGGCCCGCGAGGTGCGCCCGGACCAGCCGTTGCTCGCCATCGACGCCGAGCCGGCCGTCGCCCCCGACCCGCGCGTGGTGGTCGCCACGACCGACGACCTCGACGCGCTGGTGCCGGCCTCGGTGGCGATGTTCAGCGAGGAGGTGGGGTACTCGCCCGTCGCCGCTGACGGCGGGGTGGCGTACCGCCGCCGCATCACCGAGACCGTGGAGGCCGGTCGGTACTTCGCCTCCTTCGACGGCGTCGGCGACGATCGCCAGGTGGTGTTCAAGGCCGAGCTCGGCGCGGTCGCACCCGGCGTGGTCCAGGTGCAGGGCGTGTGGGTCCACCCCGACCACCGCGGGCGCGGTCTCTCGGCGCCGGGGGTGGCCGCCGTGGTGGCGCAGGTCCGCCGGCGCGGCATGGGCGTCACGAGCCTGTACGTGAACGGGTACAACGACCGTGCGATCCGGGCGTACCGCGAGGTGGGCTTCGAGCAGGTGGGCACCTTCGCGACCGTCCTGTTCTGACACCTCGTCGCCGCCTCGCCGCCTCGCCGCCTCCTCACCTCCCCTCCGGGCGCGTCGCCGCCTCGCCGCCTCGCCGCCTCGCCGCCTCGCCGCCTCCCCTCCGGGCGCGTCGCCACGGACGTGCACGAGACCGCCGTGCGACGGCGTGTCGGCCTGCGGGGCGCGGTCCTGCACGTCCGTGGGCGCGCCGGCGGACGAGCAGGGCGTCCTCAGCCTGTGGACGGGCGCCGGCTCCCGGCGAGCGGACACGCCACCGTGAGCTGGTGGACCTCTCCCAGCTGCTCACCCACCACGGCGGCACGGCGACCCGGGCGCAGCTCGCCGTGCTCAGCGACCGCCGGCTCGCCGGCGCGGTGCGGACGGGCCAGGTGGTGCGCACCGCGAGGGGCCGCTACGCCCACCCGGGCGCGGTTCCGGCCCTCCTGGGGGCCTCCGCGCTGGACGCGGTGGTCTCCCACGAGAGCGCGGCGAGGATCTGGCGGCTCGGCGTCGATCGCGAGCCCGACCGGGTCCACCTGACCCTCCCGCGCGGCCGCAACCGGCACCGGACCCGTCCCCACGAGCAGCCGCCGACCCCACCGCTGCTCCACTGGGCGGACCTGGCACCCGACGAGGTGCTGGGGCGGGTGACCTCGCCGGTGCGGACGGCGCTCGACTGCGCCACGTCACTGCCCTACCCTCGAGCGCTCGCCGTGGCCGACGCGGTGCTGCGAGAGGGCTTCGCCTCTCGGGAGCAGCTGCTCAGCGCCGCGGCGCGGTGGGGCGGTCGCGCGCCGGCGGACGTAGCCCGTCTGGCGCTGACCGCGGACGCACGGGCCACCAACACCTTCGAGTCGGTGCTTCGCGCCGTCGTGGTGGAGACGGGCGTGGGCGGCTTCGAGCCGCAGGTCGTCATCGACGACGCGGGGCCGCGCAAGCGGGTCGACCTGGCGGACGTGCGACGGCGCATCGTCCTCGAGGCAGACAGCTTCGCCTGGCACGGCGGGCGTGAGGCCCTGCGCCGGGACGCCGCGCGCTACGACGAGCTCGCGGCCGCCGGTTGGCTCGTCCTGCGCTTCGCGTGGGAGCACGTCATGGGACGCCAACGCTGGGTGGCTCGTACGGTGACCGACGCCTGCGCCCTGCGTGATGGACGCTGAGCCACCACCATCACGGCGGTGACCGGCGCGCTCCCGGACGTGCGGGCGACGCTCGTCCCGTGTTCTCGCTGCGCCGACGGACGTGCACCCGACACCCACGTGTCGGCGTGTCGGTGTGGATCCGTCGACCGTGCACGTCCGTGGGCGCGGTGGGCCGCGAAGGTGGGGGCCTGCACCGGCGGTGCGTGCACGTCCGTGGGCGCGGTGGGCCGCGCAGGTGGGGACCTGCACCGGCGGTGCGTGCACGTTCGTGGGCGCGGTGGGCCGCGCAGGTAGGGGCCTGCACCGGCGGTGCGTGCACGTCCGTGGGCGCAGCGCACCGGCGGGCGCGGGCGCCGGTAGCCTCACCGACCGTGCTGCTGCGGATGTCCACCCTGTTCCTCAAGACCCTCCGCGAGGACCCGGCGGACGCCGAGCTCCCCGGTCACCGCCTCCTCGTGCGCGCCGGGTACGTGCGTCGCACCGGCTCGGGCACCTTCGCCTGGCTGCCGCTGGGCCTGCGGGTCTTCCGCCGCGTCGAGGCGGTCGTCCGTGAGGAGATGGACGCGATCGGCGCCCAGGAGGTGCTGCTCCCGGCGCTGCAGCCGCGTGAGCCGTACGAGGCGTCAGGGCGGTGGAGCGACTACGGCCCAGCGCTGTTCCGCCTGCAGGACCGTCGCGGGTCCGACCACCTCCTCGCCCCCACCCACGAGGAGGCCATGACGCTGGTGGTGAAGGACGTCGCCTCCTCCTACAAGGACCTGCCCCTGAGCCTCTACCAGTTCCAGACGAAGTTCCGCGACGAGGCGCGCCCCCGCGGCGGGCTGCTGCGCACCCGCGAGTTCGTCATGAAGGACAGCTACTCCTTCGACGTCGACGACGCCGGGCTCGAGGCCTCCTACGCCCGCCACCGCGCCGCGTACGTGCGGATCTTCGACCGGCTCGGCCTGCCCGTGGTGGCCGTCGCCGCCGACTCCGGCGCGATGGGCGGGTCGGCGTCAGAGGAGTTCCTGCACCCCACCCCCCACGGCGAGGACACGTGGGTGGCGTCCGACGGCGGGTACGCCGCCAACGTCGAGGCCGTCACCACCCCGGCACCCCCTGAGCTCGACGAGGCGGGCATCGCCGCGCTGCCGGCCGCCCACGTCGAGGAGACCCCCGACACCCCCACCATCGACACGCTCGTCGCCGCGGTGAACGAGCGCTTCCCGCGCGACGGCACGGCGTGGACCGCCGCCGACACCCTCAAGAACGTCCTCGTCGTCCTCGTCCACCCCGACGGTGAGCGCGAGCCCCTCGCCATCGGCCTGCCCGGCGACCGCGACGTGGACCCCAAGCGCCTCGAGGCCGCCGTCGCCCCGGCGAGCGTCGAGCCCTTCGAGGCCGGGAGCTTCGCGGAGCACCCGGCGCTGGTGCGCGGCTACATCGGCCCCGGGGTCCTGGGCAGCGAGCGCGCCTCGGGCATCCGCTACCTCCTCGACCCCCGGGTGGTGGCCGGCACCACCTGGATCACGGGCGCTGACGAGGCGGGGCGCCACGTCGTCGACCTGGTCGCGGGGCGCGACTTCCCCGCCGCCGGGCAGGACGGCTGCGACGGCACCGTCGAGGCGGCCACGATCGCCGACGGCGATCCCGCTCCCGACGGCTCGGGCCCCCTGAGCGCTCGTCGCGGCCTGGAGATGGGCCACGTCTTCGCCCTCGGTCGCCTCTACGCCGAGGCCCTCGGTCTCCAGGTGCTGGACAGCAACGGCAAGCTCGTCACCGTCACCATGGGCTCTTACGGCATCGGCATCGCTCGTGCGCTCGCCGCCCTGGCGGAGTCCGGCGCCGACGAGTCCGGGCTGCGGTGGCCCCGCGCCGTGGCCCCGGCCGACGTCCACGTCGTCCTCGCCGGGAAGGACGACGCCGTGAAGGAGGCCGCCGAGACCCTCTGCGAGGAGCTGGTGACCGCCGGGCTGGAGGTGCTCTACGACGATCGGGCCCGCGTCAGCCCCGGGGTGAAGTTCAAGGACGCCGAGCTCATCGGGATCCCCACGATCGTCACCGTCGGGCGCGGGGTCGCGGACGGGGTGGTCGAGGTGCGCGACCGCAGCGTCGGCGGCGACGGAGCGCGGACCGAGGTGGCGCTGGGCGAGGCGGCGAGCCACCTGAGCGTGCTGGTGCGGCGCTGATCGAGATCCCGACCGTCGTCCCGGTCCTGGCGGGCGCCGGCGGCGGCCTCCCCGCGGCCGGCATCAGCATCGCGGACCTGGAGCCGGGCACCGTCGCCCTGCTCCTGCTCGCGGCGCTGGCCGCGGGGTGGGTCGACGCGGTGGTCGGCGGGGGAGGGCTGCTGCAGCTGCCAGCCCTGCTGCTCGTCCCCGGCATCACGCCCGTGCAGGCGCTCGCGACGAACAAGCTCGCGGGTCTGGCCGGCACGTCGGTCTCCGCGGCGACCTACGCGCGGCGCACCGGCGTCGACTGGCGCACCGCCCTGCCCATGGCCGGGTTCGCCGGCGCCGCCGCCGCGGGGGGCGCCGCGCTGGCGCACCTGGTGCCAGGACCGGCGCTGCGGCCGTTGATCCTCGTGGCTCTCGTGGCGGTGGCGCTGTGGACCCTGCTGCGCCGGGCGCCCGCCGACACCAGCGCCCTGCGCTACGACGGGCGACGCCACATCGCCACCGCCGCGGTGCTGGGGCTGCTCGTCGGTGCCTACGACGGGCTGCTGGGACCGGGCACGGGGAGCTTCCTCGTCGCCGGTCTCGTCGGTCTCGGGTATGCCTATCTCCAGGCCTCGGCGGTCGCGAAGGTGGTCAACGCCGCCACCAACGTGGGGGCGCTCGTGGTCTTCGTCTCCACCGGCTCGGTCCTGTGGGGTCTGGGCGCCGGCATGGCGCTGGCGAACACCGCGGGGGGATACCTCGGGGCGCGCACCGCCATCGCCCGTGGCAGCGGCTTCGTGCGGGTGGCCTTCCTCGTCGTCGTCACCGTGCTGATCCTGCGTCTGGGGTGGCAGGTGCTCACGGGCGGCTGAGCCGCTCGCTCACCCGTCGTCCTGCGACGCCGACGCGCGGGCCGCGGCGACCATCGCGTCGTGGTCGACGACCTTGACCCTGCTCCGGCCGACGTGGGCTCCGGCGCCCGCCTCGTGGGCGTCCAGGCGCCCCCACCCGGTGAGGTCCACGACCTCGACCCCCTCGGCCGCCAGCAGCGCGTCGAGGCCGTCGGGGGTGAGGGTGCGTGCGCCGCCCAGCACCCCGGCCTCGGCGTCGGCGAGCAACGAGCGCACCGTCTCGCGGGCGTCGCGGCGCGAGGCACCGATCAGGCCGGAGGGGCCCCGCTTGATCCACCCGTTGACGTAGAGGCCAGGTACCGGCGCCCCGTTGGCGTCGAGGACCCGCCCCGCGTCGTTCGGCACTACCCCGCGCGCCGCGTCGAACGGCACGCCGGGCAGCGCGCGACCGGTGTAGCCGACCGCGCGCACCACGCTGGAGACCGGCCAGTCCGTGGTCTCGCCCGTGCCGACCAGCGCGCCGTCCCGCGTGGTCGTCGCCTCGGTGCGCAGCCCCTCGACGCGGTCGTCGCCGAGCACCGCCACGGGCGCCGCGTGCAGGTGCAGGTGGAGACGACGCGGCGCCCCGGTCGGCTCGCGCCCGGCGAGGCGGTGCAGCGCCTGGAGCACCTGGCGACGCCCGCGGTCGGCCTCGACCGCCGCGGCAGCCTCCTCGTCGAGCTCGAGCTCAGCAGGGTCGAGCACCACGTCGACGCCGTCGAGCGCTCCGATCTCGTCGAGCTCGTGAGCCGTGAAGCGCACCGCGTCGGCGCCACGGCGACCGAAGACGTGCACGTCCGTCAGGGCGGAGGACTCCAGGGCCTCGTAGACCGCGTGGGGCACGTCGCTGCCGTGCAGGTCGCGCGCCGGGCGGGCGAGCACCCTCGCGACGTCGAGCGCGACGTTGCCGGCCCCGAGCACCGCCATGGCGGGTCCCGAGAGGTCCCACGTGCGGGCCCCGTCGGGGTGGCCGCCGTACCAGGCCACCACCTCGGAGGCCCCGACGCACCCCGGCAGGTCCACGCCGGGGACGTCCAGGGGGGCGTCCGCGGAGGAGCCGGTGGCGACCACCACGGCGTCGTGGTGGCGCAGCAGCGCCTCGACGGGCACCTCGCCGGGGCGCTCCCCGACGCGCACGTTGCCCAGCAGCCGCACGCCGTCGTGGGAGAGGACCCCCAGCAGCGTGGCACCGATGCTCTTGATGTCCGGGTGGTCGGGGGAGACGCCGTAGCGGACCAGGCCCGTGGGGGCTGGCAGGCGCTCGAGGACGTCGACCCGCACGCCGCCGGCCGGCTCGGCGCGCAGCAGCTGGTCGACGACGTAGACCCCGGCGGGGCCCGAGCCGATGACGGCGACGCTGAGGGGTCGGCCGGCGGGGGCCCCGGGCGGCACCGGCTCGGCCTCGTCGGTGCCGCCCGGACGGTCTGGGCCGTCGGGGCCGCCCGGCGACGCTGCGCCGGTCTGGGCTGCTTCGGTGACGTCCACGTCGACCCTTCCGTCGGAGCCTGTTCCTGGCGAACCTGGCCCCATCCTGCCCGTCGGGGGGCTCAGCCTCGACCGGACAACCCGGGCAGGGGCACCAGCGCGGCGCCCTGTCCGAGGCGGAAGCGCCACTGCGCGCCCTGCTGGGCGCGGGCGACCAGCAGCGAGGTGGCCCCGGCACGCTCGCCCGGCGCGACAGCCGCGACGACGTCGGCCCACGCGTTCGCGCAGGCGTCCTCGACACCTGCACCGAGCATCGCGGCGCGGGTGTCGTCGGTCACCGGGAAGGGGATCAGGTAGACGTCGCGCGGCGGGCTGCTCGACGCGGACGCGGCGGAGGCCAGCGCGGTCCCCAGGGCGCCGACCGTGTCGTCGTGCGCGCTGCGCAGGGCCATGGCCACCGCCAGCGCCTCCTCGCGCAGGTGTACCGCCGCCACGCCGTAGGCGTAGCGCGCCTGGGCCTCGACGTCACGGGCGACGGCGAGCGTGTCGGCGACGGTGCGCCTGTCGGCGACGCGGCTGCGGGCCGCCGAGGGGACGGGCGCGGTCTCGCCCGTGCGGGCTCCGCTCGTGTCGACGGCCGGTGGCGTCACTCCGGGGGGCAGGCCCAGACCGAGCGTGCGGGCGAGGCTGGTCGCGGCCACCGCGTGCCCCGCCGCGAGCGCCGCGGCGAGCCGTGCCAGGGGCGCGCTGACGCTCACGGCGCGACCTGCCGCGGCACCGGAGGCGGCGGCCAGCGCCTCGACGAGCTGTTCGGGCGTGGCCGCGGGCGGACCCTGCCCGCTCGTCGGCGGACCCTCGCCCTCCGCAGGCGGGGCCAGCGCCGCGAGCTGCTCCTTCAGCCCCTGCGTGATGCTCGCGACCACCCCCGCGCCCGGTCCGGTGATCGCGGCGCCTGCGCCGGCGGTGAGGACGCTCAGCCGGCGGACGTCGGCCAGCAGGGCGGCGCGAGCCTCCTCGTCGGCGCCGTCCGCCTCGTCCGCGATGGCCTCGGCCGTCGAGACCTCGCGGTCCCCGCCAGGCCCGGACGACGCGGAGGGGTCGGGGGCGGTGGAGCCATCGGCGTCGGCCGTGCACCCGGCCGCCACGAGGGCGAGCGTCGCTCCCACGGCGAGGCGCAGCACGGATCGCCGACCGTGTCGGGGGGGAACCTGGCCGGCGCGCACGGTGATCCAGCCTGCCATGCCCGGGTGGCCCCGGCCCTCATCTGCTCCGCTACGCTGAGGTCTCCCGGTCGGACGCTCGTACCGTTCGGCGCCAGGACACCCCGCAGGGCCGTGCGCCCCCTCCACCCCTCCGTGTCAGCGGTGGGAACCGAGGGCACCCGCCGCCGTGCTGCGGCAGCCACCCACGATGTGAAGAGGTCCTCCCGTGCCCGCCATCCCCCGTGCGCTCGCGCTGACGGAGATCCTCACGAAGCCCCTCGAGCGACAGGACATGGTCCTCGAGGACGTCTCGGTCACCGCCGCCGGACGCCGCAGCGTGGTGCGCGTGGTGGTGGACCTGCCCGCCGAGGCGGAGGGGGAGATCGGGCTCGACCAGGTGGCGACGCTCTCGCGGGCCGTCTCGGAGGTCCTCGACGGGCCGGACGGCGAGGCCGTTCTGGGCCAGGCGCCGTACGTCCTCGAGGTGACCTCGCCGGGGGTCGACCGGCCGCTGACGCAGCGCCGGCACTGGTTCCGGGCCCGCGGGCGGATCGTCGAGGTGACCCCCGTCGGCGGGGCGCCCCTCGACGGCCGGGTCACGTCGGTCGGTGACGACGGGGTGGTCCTCGGTGACGCGCTCGTGCCGTGGGCCGCGCTGGACGGGGCCCGCGGCCACGTCCAGGTGGAGATGCGCCGTCCTTCGAGCGACGACGACGCCGAGGACGGCACCGGCGACGAGACCGACCTCGAGGAGGACGACTGATGCAGGTCGACATGGCTGCCCTGCGGGCCGTCGAACGTGATCGCGAGGCCCCGCCCGGCGTGCTCGCCGACGCCATCGAGGCGGCGCTGCTCCTGGCGTACCACCGCGAGGAGGGCGGTGACGACGACGCCCGCGTGGTGCTGGACCGGCGCAGCGGCGACGTCACGGTCCTGGCCCCCGAGCGGGACGAGGACGGGAGCACCATCGGGGAGGCCGACGTCACGCCGTCCAACTTCGGGCGGGTGGCCGCCGCGACGGTGCGCTCGGCCATCACCGTCCGCCTGCGCCAGCTGGAGGACGACGCCGTGTTCGGGCAGTTCTCGGGCCGCGAGGGCGACCTCGTCTCCGGCATCGTCCAGCAGGGACGCGACCGACGCATGGTGCAGCTTGACCTCGGCACGGTCGAGGCCGTGATGCCGCCCAGCGAGCAGGTGCCGAGCGAGCGCTATCCCCACGGGCAGCGCCTGCGTGCGCTCGTCGTCTCGGTCAAGCGGGGCATGAAGGGTCCGGTCATCACCGTCTCGCGGACCCACCCGGGTCTGGTGCGCCGGCTCTTCGCGCTGGAGGTCCCCGAGGTGGCCGACGGCACGGTGGAGATCACCGGGGTGGCGCGGGAGGCGGGCCACCGCACGAAGATGGCGGTCCGCACCTCCGTGGCGGGGCTGAACCCGAAGGGCGCGTGCATCGGGCCGATGGGCGCGCGGGTGCGCGCGGTGATGAGCGAGCTGGGTGGGGAGAAGATCGACATCGTCGACCACGACGACGACCCCGCGCGCGCCATCGCCGCGGCCCTGTCGCCGTCGCAGGTCCTCTCGGTCACGGTGGTCGACGCCGCGGCCCGCGCGGCGCGCGTGGTGGTCCCCGACTACCAGCTCTCCCTCGCCATCGGCAAGGAGGGTCAGAACGCTCGTCTGGCGGCGCGGCTGACGGGCTGGCGGATCGACATCCGCTCCGACGCCGAGCCCGGAGGCGGCGACGACCACCCCACCCCCGCCGCGCACGGCGCCGGCGCTGACGAGCCGCTGCCCGAGCGGGGCTAGACTGACCATGACCGACGGCGCCTCGTCCGTCCCTCTCGCGTCGCACACGCCCTCGCGCGGTGCGGTCGAGCAGGACGTCCGAGCCCGTCAGCCGCAGCGCACGTGCATCGGCTGTCGGGTGCGCGCCGACCGGTCGTCCCTGCTGCGGGTGGTCGCGGCCGGTGACAGCGGCTCGGGGTCAGCCCGGGCCGTCGAGCCGGACGCCGCCGCACGCAGACCAGGCCGCGGCGCCTGGGTCCACGAGGACCCGGCGTGCTTCCAGCGGGCCGTGAAGCGGCGCGCGTTCGGGCGGGCCCTGCGGCTCGACGGGGCGCTCGACCTCGACGCGGTCCGGGAGCACGTGAGCGCCAGCACCACCAGTCCACCGTCCACGAGCAGCGGAAGCGGGTCAGCGCCAGATGGGCACCCGATGAGCTACCACCGATGAACCACCCCCAGCGACACCCCACGGTCTGATCGCGCCGGTCTCGGCG
>JARIBR010000167.1 GCA_029258695.1 Quadrisphaera sp. | reverse complement strand
GCGTCGATGACCGCCGCGGCCCGGCCGGTGAGCTCGGCGAGGTCGTCCGCGGTGTCGGCCCGGTACTCCACGAGCAGCGCCGCGTGCTCCTCGACGGCCAGGTCACGGACGACGTCGGGGGCGTCGGAGGCGCGCTGGCCCACCCGCAAGGAGACCGCGTCCATCAGCTCCAGGGTGGCGGCGCCGGTGGCCACGAGGTCCGGCAGCGCGCCGGTGGCCCCCGCGAGGTCCTCGAAGACCAGCAGCGCGGTCGCTGCGTGGGGCTGCGCCGCGACGGTGGCGAAGGTCGCCTCGGCGACGAATCCGAGGGTGCCCTCGCTGCCGACCATCAGGCGCGCGGCGATGTCGACGGCGCGGTCGTGGTCGAGGAAGGAGTTCAGCCCGTAGCCCATGGTGTTCTTCATCGCGAACTGAGCGCGCAGGTGCGCCACCGAGGCGGAGTTCGCCCGCACCCGCTCGCGCAGGCCCAGCAGCCCGGCGTGCAGCTCCGGCTCGCGCTCGGCCAGCCGTTCGTCGGCGTCGGCGGACCCGGTCTGCACCACGGTCCCGCTGGGCAGCACGAGGGTCAGCGACTCCAGCGTGCGGTAGGCGTTGTCCTCGGTGCCGCAGGCCATGCCCGAGGAGTTGTTGGCCACCACCCCGCCGACGGTGCACGCGACCTCGCTCGCCGGGTCGGGGCCCAGCGCCCGGCCGTGGCGGGCCAGGCGGGCGTTCAGGGCCCGGAGGGTGATGCCGGGCTGGGCCCGCACCCGGGCCCCGCCGTCGAGGACCTCCACCCCGCGGAAGTGCTGGCGGACGTCGACGAGCACCCCGTCGGTGACCGACTGCCCGCTCAGGCTCGTCCCGCCGGAGCGCAGCACCAGCGGCACACCGGCGGCGGCCGTGGCGGCCATCAGGGCACCCACCTCCCCGGCGTCGGCAGCGACGACCACGGCCCGGGGCACGAGCAGCACGTGCGAGGCGTCGTGGGCGGCGGCGTGCACGTCGATCGCCCGCGTCCTGACCCGGGCGGGGTCGGCCACGGCAGCCCGCAGGGAGTCGATCAGGTCGTCGTCCATGGGGTCTCCCGTCCGAGCACGGCGTCGACCGACGGTAGACCAGCGCAGGACTGCCAAGTGCAAACATGCCTTTGCAAGGATAGGCTTGCACCATGCCCACCGATCGAGACCCCGCTCCCACGCCGCCTCCCGCGCGGCACGTGGACGTCGTCACCGAGGCAGCCCGCCTCCAGGCGCTGGCCCACCCGCTGCGCTTGCGGCTGCTGGGCCTGCTGCGCCTCGAGGGGCCGTCCACCGCCAGCCGCCTGGGGCAGCGCTGCGCCGAGTCGTCCGGCCTGACGAGCTACCACCTGCGCCAGCTGGCGGCCGCGGGATTCGTCGTCGACGCGGAGGCGAGCGACCTCGAGGGGTTGTCGACCCACGGACGCGACCGCTGGTGGAAGGCGGCCGCCACGGTGACGTCCACCGGCCCTCCCCCGCTCGACGACGACGCTGCCGCCGCGGCCACCGGGGACTACCAGCGCGCCGTCGTGGACCTGTACGCCGAGCGGTCCCGCGCCTGGCTGACCGCCCAGCACACCTGGCCCCGGCGGTGGCAGGAGCTCTCCGGCTCCGGCGACCGCGTCCTCGCGCTCACCACCGAGGAGACGGGCCGGCTGAGCGCCGAGCTGACCGAGGTGCTGGGCCGCTACCGCGCCCACGACCCGTCGACGCCCCCCGGCAGCGGTGACGTGCCGGCAGGTGCCGTCGTCGTCGCGGTCCAGCTGCAGCTCTTCCCCGACCCCGGGCAGGAGCCACCCACCAGCGGGGACCAGCCGTGAGCTCCCCCGCGAGCGCGCCAGCGCCACCGCGCCGGCCCCGCGTCGGGCTCGCCGCGCTGACGGCGGCCCACACCATGGCGCAGGCGGGCAACACCATCACGGTGTTCGCCACGCCGTTCTACGTCCGCTCCATCGGCGGGTCCGGCACGGACATCGGCCTGGCCACCGCCGCCGCGACGCTGCCGATCATCCTCGGCGGGCCGCTCAGCGGGGTCATCGTCGACCGCGTCGGGTACCGGCTCTCCTCCATCGCCTCCGACGTGGTCAGCGGTGCCACCGTCCTGGCCATCGCCGTCCTGGGCTCCACGGGGAACCTGCCGCTGTGGGCGTTGCTGGGCCTGCTCGTGCTCAGCGGGCTGTTCGACACCCCCGGCCAGACCGCGCGCACCGTGCTGCTCCCGGCCCTCGCCCGTGACGCCCGCGTGCCGCTCGAGCGCGCGGTGGGGCTGGTCTCCGGGGCCGAGCGCACCGCGATGTTCGCCGCCGCCCCGCTCGGCGGTGTGCTCGTGGCCGCCGTCGGGCCCGCCCAGGCGTTCTTCGTCGACGCCGCCTTCTTCGCGGTCTCCATCGCCCTGGTCGCGCTCCTCGTCCCGCGCGGCACCCGGGGAGCGCCCGACGACGACGCGGACGGCGAGCAGGCCGGCTACTGGCGCCAGCTCGCCGACGGGGCCCGCTTCGTGTGGCGCGCTCCCCTGCTCCGCCACGTCGTGCTCGTGGTGCTGGTGCTCAACGCCCTGGACACCGCCCGGTTCTCGGTGCTGCTCCCGCTGTACGCCCTCGACCGGCTCGGTGGCGCGGCCGCAGCGGGTCTCATCACCGGCGCCATCGCCGGCGGGTCGGTCCTCGGCGCGGCGGCGTTCAGCGCCTGGGGTCACCGCCTGCCCCGGCGCGCGGTGTTCGTCGTCGCCTTCGTGCTCACCGGAGGCCCCCTGTCGGCCGCCTTCGCCGCCGGTTCCGGGACCGCCGCGCTCGTCGCCCTCGCCGCCGCGACGGGCCTCGCCGCGGGGATGCTCAACCCCCTGCTCGGGACGCTGCGTCTCGAGCTCTCCCCACCGCGCATGCTCGCCCGGGTCCAGACCCTCATGGTCTCCATCGCCTGGGCCGGCATCCCCGCCGGCGCCCTGCTCGCCGGCCTCGCCGCGGACGCCTTCGAGCTGACGCACGTCTTCGCCGCCATCGGCGTCGTCTCCGTGCTCGTCTCCCTGGTCCCCCTCACCGGCGGCGCGTGGCGGCAGATGGACCGCCGCCGCAGCAGCGGGTGAGGGCGGCTGCCGGTCACCGGCCGCTGCCACCGCTCTCGGCGGCCTCACGGTCGAGGTAGTCCGACAGCGGGCCCAGCTCCGGCTGCGCCGCGGCGTCCCCCACGGCGTGCGCGCCCACGGCGTTGGCCGCGTCGAGCGCCGCCTCGTACCCCAGCCCCGACGCCAGCGCCACCACCAGCGCGGCGCAGTAGGCGTCGCCCGCGCCGACGGAGCTGACGACGTCCACCTTCTTCCCCGCGACCCGCGCCACCTCCTCGCCGCGCTCGAGGATCGCCGAGCCGGCGGACCCGTAGGTCACCGCGACCAGCCTGGCGCCCGAGAGCGCGGGGATGGCGGCGTGCTCGGTCTCGTTGACGATGATGAGGTCGCAGCGCTCGATGAGCTCGTCGGGCAGGTCCATGGCCGGGGCGGCGTTCAGCGCGAAGTACCCCTGGGCCTTGCGCGAGGCCTCGAGCACCACGTCGAGGTCGATCTCCAGCTGGCACAGCACCGTCTCGTCCGGCCCGAGCTCGACGCCGTCGAGCGAGACGTGCCCGTTGGCGCCGGTGCAGACGACGATCTGGTTCTCGCCGTGGGCGTCCACCGCGATGAGCGCGGTGCCGGTGGGCTCGTCGTCGACGCGGCGGACGTCGCTGACGTCCACGCCGGCGTCGCGCATGCTGGCCAGCAGCGCGCGCCCGTCGGCGTCGTCACCGACCGCCCCGACCATCCGCGAGCGACCGAGCAGGCGCGCCGCGGCCACCACCTGGTTGGCGCCCTTGCCGCCCGGCTGCTCGTGCAGGACCGCGCCGCCGACGGTCTCCCCCGGCGTGGGGAGCCGCTCCCCGACGGCGGTGAGGTCCCGGTTGACGCTGCCGACGACGGTGAGGGAGACGTCGGAGCCGACAGCGTCTGCCGCGTCGTCGTCCACCGCGCCGGCCGTCACGAGCCGCCGCAGGGCCCGCAGCAGCTGCGGCGCGAAGTCCTCAGCCAGCTCGAGCACCACGCGGCAGCGCGCCCCGGGCACCTCGGGGTAGCCGGCGTAGCGGCCGCGCAGGTCGCACACGGTCTGACCACGGCCGGGTCCGTCGGTGGTGTCGACGACCGCGTCCACCGTGGGGGCCAGGGCCAGCTCGACGCCTCCCAGCGCCACGGCCACCGCCAGGGGGTCGTGCAGCGCGGCGGCCGGGCGGCCGGTCGCGTCGGCGTAGAAGCCCAGGTAGTGCTCGAGCATCGCCGCGATCGCCGGCAGCGCCGGCTGGTCCATGGCGGCGATCTCGCGCACACCGTCCTCGTCGAGCAGGTGCTCCATCGTCACGTCCAGCGGCACGAGCGTGACGTCCCAGCCGGCGGCGAGGACCTCGGCGGCGGCCTCCGGGTCGGCGGCGACGTTGAACTCCGCGACGGGCGTGACGTTCCCCGGTGCCAGCGCGGCGCCGCCCATGACGGTCACCCCGGCCACCAGGCTCGGCAGTGCCGGCTCGGCGCGCAGGGCCAGCGCGAGGTTGGTCAGCGGACCGACGGCGATGACGTGCAGCCGCCCGGCGTTCTCGCGGGCGAGGCGCAGGAGCAGGTCGACGGCGCTCTCGTCCACCGGCTCGGCGTCGGCGCGGGGCAGCTGCACGCCGCCGACGCCGTTGTCGCCGTGCACGCGCGCCGCCCCGCCGTCGTAGGGCGACGCCAACCCGTCGTGGGCGCCGACCGCGACGGGCACGTCGGGGCGCCGCAGCAGGGCGAGGAGGTCGAGGGTGTTGCGGGCCGCGGTGGCGGCGTCGGTGTTGCCGCTCACCGTCCCGACGCCCAGCAGCTGCGCCGAGGACGGGGACGCCACGAGGTAGGCGAGCGCCAGCGCGTCGTCGACACCGGTGTCGCAGTCGAGGTAGACCGGGAGGGGCGTGCTGGTGTCCATGCGAGTCCTTCGTCGGGGCGGAGGTGGGGTCGTGGGCTCACCGTCCCACAGGCGATCACGTGTACCTCCGGCCACGGCGGGTAGGAGCACCGTGAGGGGTCGAGCAGGGGCCCTGGAGGACCAGCACCCGAGGAGCACCCATGAAGGCCATCGTGTGGCACGGCGCCGGCGACATCCGCCTGGACGACGTCCCGGACCCGAGCATCCAGGACCCCTACGACGCGATCGTCGAGCTGACCTCGTCGGCGGTCTGCGGCACCGACCTGCACTTCGTCCGCGGCACCATGTCGGGGATGCAGGAGGGCACGATCCTCGGCCACGAGGGCGTCGGCGTCGTGCGCGAGGTCGGGCCCGGCGTGCGCAACCTCCGGCCGGGCGACCGGGTGGTCATCCCGTCGACGATGGGGTGCGGCTCGTGCTCGTACTGCCGCGCCGGCTACTACTCGCAGTGTGACGTCGCGAACCCGAACGGCAAGACCGCCGGCACCGCGTTCTTCGGCGGGCCCGCCGCGACAGGGCCGTTCGACGGGCTGCAGGCCCAGTACGCCCGCATCCCCTTCGCCCACGTGGGGCCCGTGCGGATCCCGGACTCCGTGAGCGGCGACCAGGCGATCATGGTCTCCGACATCTGGCCGACGGCCTGGTTCGGCGCCAAGCTCGCCGAGATCACCGACGGTGACGTCGTGGCCGTCTTCGGCGCCGGACCTGTGGGGCTGTTCGCGGTGCTCTCCGCCTTCCGCCAGGGCGCCGGGCGGGTCATCGTCGTCAACGGGCACGACGACCGCCTCGACGCCGCGCGGCGCCTCGGCGGCGAGGCCGTCAACGACAACGAGGAGGACCCCAGCCAGGTGCTGCTCGACATCACCGGCGGCGCCGGTCCCGACCGCGTCATCGACGCCGTCGGGGTCGACGCGGAGCGTCCCAAGACCGGGCCCGCCGCCGAGGCGGCGCAGGCCCAGGCCCAGCAGTTCGAGGCCGAGGTCGCGTCCAACGTGGAGAGCTCGGGGCAGGACGGCCAGACCTTCAAGCCCGGCGACGCCCCGTCGCAGTCGCTGCAGTGGGCGGTGCAGTCGATCGCCAAGGCGGGGACGCTGTCGGTCATCGGGGTCTACCCGCCGACCATGCAGTCCTTCCCGATCGGGGCGGCGATGAACAAGAGCCTCGTCGTCAAGATGGGCAACGCCGAGCACCGGCGCTACATCCCCCGCCTGCTCGACCTCGTGGCCTCCGGCGTGGTGGACCCCTCCACCGTGCTCACCCAGCGCTCCGACCTCTCGGTCAGCGCGCTCGAGGCGTACGAGACGTTCGACCGGCGCGAGGAGGGGTGGATCAAGACGGTGCTCG
>JARIBR010000144.1 GCA_029258695.1 Quadrisphaera sp. | reverse complement strand
CGGCCTCGCGGCGCCGCCGCACGTCGAAGACGGGCTGCGGGGCGACGGCGGGGCCGTGCACCACCGCGCCGTCGGCCAGGTCGAAGGTGCAGGAGTGCCAGGGACAGACCAGCAGGTCGCGGTCGTGGTCGCGCACCACCTCGCCGTCGGAGAGCGGCGCACCCTCGTGGCTGCACGCGTCAGCGAGGGCGCGCACGTGGCCCCCGCGCCGGACGAGGACCACCGGCGTCCCGCCGACGTCCACCCGGCGGGGTGTCGCCTCGGCCAGCTCGTCGAGCTCCGCGACGGGGTACCAGCCTCCCGCGGTGGTGTACGGCACGTGCTGGGCGTGGTTGGCGCCGGAGGACCACCGGTAGCTGAGGTGACCTCCGAGGGCAGCGCCGAGCCCGTTGGCGGACATCCCGGCGAGGCCCAGCAGCCGCGCGGAGGTGGTGCGCGAGCGCACCCGCTGCGCCAGCGACACGGCGAAGAGCGCGATCCCCACCGCGTTGGACGCGGCGTGGACCAGCGCGACGCGCTGCTGGGCGGGGTGCCCGTCGGCGTAGTCCGCCCAGCCGGCGAGCACCGCGGGCACGGCGCCGGCGAGGCCGGTGGCCACCAGCACCCCCGACGCGCGGTCCACGGCGCGCCGCTCCAGCTCGTCCCCGCCGGACGCCTGGTGGAGCGTGGCCACCGCGTCGAGCACCACCGAGGAGGTCCACGTCCCCACCGGCACCTGCACCAGGACCGAGTGCAGGGAATGACCGAGGAACGTGCCGTGGAGCACGTCCTTCACCGGCGTGGGCAAGACCTTCTTCCACACGCGCGCGATCGCCGCCGCCGTCGGGTCGAGACCCGTCCATGCCACCGGGAGGTCCAACAGCTTCATGAGGGGTTGCGTCATGGGTTGACGTTAGGAGCGATCGGGTGATTCTTCTCGTCGATCTTCACCAGCGCCCGTCCGGGGTGCCGATCACCCGATGTCTGCGCAGACTGGACGGATGACGACCGTGAATCGCAGGACGACGCTGCGCCGACGATCAGCGCGAGCTCCCCGCCGGGCGAGCGACCTTGTGGCTGCCGTCGCACCACGGCGCCAGGGAGCTCCGGCCGCACCGGCACAGCGCCACGGTGGACCGCTCGCGGGGGAGCGCCTCGCCGTCCACGCCGATGACGTGCGCCGGCCCGCGTACCAGCAGCGGTCCGTCCGGGCAGACGGTGATGGTCACCGGGTCGGCCCGCACGGACGCCTCGGGGCGCTGCGGGTGCTCCGGCTCGACGACGTGGTCACTCATCCCTCCAGGGTGAGCGCAGCGACCGCGGCGCGCGAGGGGAGCGCGGCATGAGCGCGACGACGCTGGCGCAGCCGAGCGAGCGGACCACCCGTCCGGCCCACGAGGTCGCCCTGCCCGAGCCCCGCGGCGCCACCAGCGAGGCCCTCGTCTCCCTCCTGGCGGGCCGGACCCACGCCGCCACCCCCGCCGACGTCGCCCGCGCGGTGCTCAGCGGGGGCCAGCACGAGACCGGCGCCCGCGCGGCGCTGGAGGACGAGGACGCCCAGCTGACCCTGTGGATGCTCTACGAGCTGCACTACCGGGGGTTCGGCGGCGCCGGCGACCACCTCGAGTGGCACCCGGACCTCCTCCACGCCCGCGCACAGCTCGAGGCCGTGCTCGAGGGCGCCGTGCGCGAGCTGTCCGACGTGCCGCAAGGGGTCGAGCCGGAGGACGTCGCGCAGACGCTGTTCGCGATGACCGCGGAGACGAGCGGCCCGTCGCTGTCGAAGTTCCTCGCCCGGCGCGCCAGCGTGGAGCAGTTCCGCGAGCTGATGGTCCACCGCTCGATCTACCACCTCAAGGAGGCCGACCCCCACACCTGGGCGATCCCGCGCCTCGCCGGCAGCGTGAAGGCCGCGATGGTGGAGATCCAGGCCGACGAGTACGGCGGGGGCCGCGCCGAGCGGATGCACGCCGCGCTGTTCGCCCGCACGATGCGCGCCCTGGACCTCGACGACACCTACGGCCGCTACGTCGACGACGTGCCGGCGGTGACCCTCGCCGGCTCGAACGCCATGTCGATGTTCGGGCTGAACCGCCGCCTGCTGGGGGCGGTCGTCGGCCACCTCGCGGCGTTCGAGATGACGTCCTCGCTGCCCAACCGCCGCTACGGCCAGGGCATGAGGCGCCTGGGGTACGACGCGGACGCGACGTGGTTCTTCGACGAGCACGTCGAGGCCGACGCCGTCCACGAGCAGGTCGCCGCCCACGACCTCGCCGCCGGGTTCGCCCGCCAGCACCCGGAGCGCACCGGTGAGGTGCTCTTCGGCGCCGCCGCCGGTCTGGCGCTCGACGGCGCGGCGGGGGAGCGCCTGCTCAGCGCGTGGGAGGCCGGCACGTCCTCGTTGCGCGACGCCCGGGACGTGGGTGGTCTCCGTGTCGGCTGACGCGATCACGGCGTCGACCGCGCGGGAGACCGACCGCGCCGAGGTGGTCGTCGCCGGCGGTGGCAACGGCGGCATCTCGGCCGCGGCCAAGCTGATCCGCGACGGAGCGCGCGACGTGCTGATCGTCGAGCCGTCACCGGTGCACCGCTACCGGCCGCTGCTGAACTACGTCGGCGCCGGCGAGGCCAGCCCCGCGTCCGTGGAGCGGGACATGGCCACGGTCATCCCCGACGGCGCCCGGTGGGTCAAGGACGCCGTCGACGCCGTGGACCCCGAGACGTCGACCCTGACGACGCGGCGCGGACGCACCATCGGGTACGGCACGCTCGTCCTGGCTCCGGGGATGCTCGAGGACTTCGACGCGACCCCCGGCCTGGTCGAGGCGTACACCGCGGGCTGGGCCGGCTCGACGTACGTGCTGGGCTCCGCACCGCTGGTGTGGCCGGCGCTGCGCGGTGTGCGCAGCGGATCGGTGCTGTTCACGGTGCCGCCGGAGCCGGCGCCGTGCGGTCCGACGGCGCTGAAGCCCCTGCTCATGGCGTGCGACGCCTGGCGGCGCAGCGGCGTCCTCGGCGACGTCGACGTCACGCTGGTGCTGCCCGAGGCCACCGCGTTCGGGGTGCCCGGCGCCGACGCGCACCTCGAGGACGTGCTCGACGCCTACGGGGTGCGGGTGCTGCGTGACGCCCGACTGACCAGCGTCGACCCGACGGTCCGCTCGGCGGTCATCACCTCACCCGCCGGCGAGCACGTCCTCGACGACCTCGCCTACGCCCACGCGGTGCCCCACTACCGGGCGGCGCGCTGGATCACCGACAGCGGCCTGGGCGACGGCGGGGCGGCCGGCCTGGTCGACATCGACCCGGAGACCCTGCGCTCGCGGCGCCACGAGAACGTGTGGGCCATCGGTGACGCCGCGGGGATCGAGACCCGCTCGTCCGGCGGGGCTCTGCGCAAGCAGGTCTCGGTGCTCGCGCACAACATCGCCGCGGCGGCGAAGGGGAAGAAGCTGCGCTCCTACGACGGCCTGACGACCCTTCCCGTGACCACGAGCCGCCACAGGCTCATGCTCGTCGAGGCCGACCGTGACGGGCCGCGTCCGCGCCATGCCCCGCTCGTGGACCCTTTCAGGCCCCGGCGCTTCACGTGGTGGTTCGACCGCTACGTCCTGCCGCGGCTGTACTTCTGGCGGATCCTGCGCGGCAAGGTGTAGGGGAGCCGGCGCCAGGGCTCGTCGGTCCGACGTGGGTGCCGGGACCAGCACGCGGCACGGGTGGTGGTCGGGGTTCTTCCTCGCCGCGGGGCTGCGTCGCCTTCCTCCGTCGCCGGGAGCCGGCCGGAGCGCGAGGGAGCCTCACGCCTGACCCGGCGGACTCGCTCGGCCTCTACCGCCTCGCGTGCTGGCGCTCGCGGGCGGTGACGGACGAGCTGGACCTGGACCACAGCGCGCTCGACGAGCTGGGGCGGCGGATCTCGCTGCGCTTCGCCGTCGACACGCCTCTGCCGACCATGATCCGGCTGGCCCTCTCCACCGGCGTGCAGCACGACCAGGGAGCTCCGCCGTGTGAGGTCCCGGTGGAAGGTCGACTGCTGGGACGGTCGTCGGTCAGGCGGACAACCAGTTGGAGGCGGCGAAAACGAGGTAGGCGGCGGGGACCAGGCAGACGGGTGCCAGCGTGGTCCATCGTCTGCGGCTGGTGGTGGCGTTCGCCTGCTCGGGGACCGCCGGGAGCGGGGAGGTGACCAGGTCGCCGTCGGTGTCTCG
>JARIBR010000102.1 GCA_029258695.1 Quadrisphaera sp. | reverse complement strand
GGGCTCCGGTGACTGCCGTGGATTCACTGGCCGTCCGGTGATGCCGCTGTCGGATCGACTAGCGGGCAGCCACCTCACACATCCGAATGTCACTCAATGTTCGGACCACCTCCTCTCCTGTGTGGGCTGAACGCTACGACGGCGCGGGCGCCGCGTCCAGGGGTATTTCTGGCCCTCACCCCTCACCCCCGGACCCCCGCACCCCCACACCCCCGCACCCCCGCACCTCAGCACTTTGTCGACGAAGTGCTGGTGTGGGCCCGCGGCGGGGCGCACTTCGTCGACGAAGTGCTGTCGGAGGCAGGGGTCAGGGCCGGCGACCGGAAGCAGGGGTCAGGGTTGACGACGCACGACGCGCCACCCGGTGGGATCGTCCAGCGCCGGGGCCGACGCGGCGTCCACGACGAGCCCCGCTCCTCTCCCCGCCGCGCGCCCGGGGACGACGGGCAGGTACACCAGCCGGTCGTGCAGGCGTGAGCCCCGGCCCACCCACAGCTCGACCTCCACGGGCACCAGGCGGTACCCGCCCCAGGATCCGGGCACGGGGACGGTGCGCCCGTCGTCGGGCCAGTGCGCCGCCGCCCGCTCGTACGCCGTCTCGAGCGGCCCGCGTCCGTCGACCTCGGCGGACTGGCGCGAGGCGTGCGCCCCGATCCGCGAGCCGTGCGGGCGCGAGGCGAAGTAGGCAGCCACCTCGTCGTCGTCGATCGCCACCACCGGCCCTCGCACGCGGACGGTGCGCTGGACGGCGTGCCAGGGCAGCACGGCCGCGGCGGCCGGCGTCGCGAGCAGCTGCTGACCCTTGGCGGACGTGCGGTGGGTGTAGAAGGACAGCCCGCGGGCGTCGAGGCCCTTCATGAGCACGGTCCGCGCGTCGGGCAGCCCGTGCTCGTCGACGGTCGCGAGCACCATGGCGTTCGGCTCGACGACGGACCCGGAGGCGGAGACCTCGTCGTACCAGCGGGCGAGCTGCTCCAGGGGCGTCGCGGCGAGGTCGGCCTCGAGCAGGCCCCCGCCGTCGAGCGGCGCCGAGTAGGCCACCCGTGCGTCGGCGACCGGGGCGTGGGGGGCGGGCGTCGGGTCGCTCATGCCCGCCACGCTAGGACCACCCGCCCGTGGACCGCTGTCGCTCCGCGGCGGCTGGCCTCCTGCGACCATGGCGGGCGTGAACGAGGTGCCCGACGTGGCGATCCCGGCGTCCCTGCTGCCGCGCGACGGACGGTTCGGCTCCGGGCCGGCCCGCGTGCGCCCCGCGCAGCTCGACGCCCTGCTGGCCGCGAACCCGTCCGTGCTCGGCACCAGCCACCGCCAGCCGCCCGTCCTCGACCTGGTCCGCCGGGTGCAGGCGGGCATCGCTCGCCTGCTCGGCGCCCCCGACGGCTATGAGGTGGTGCTCGGCAACGGCGGGTCCACGGCGTTCTGGGACGTCGCGGCCCTCAACCTCGTCCGCGAGCGCAGCCAGCACCTCGTCCACGGGGAGTTCAGCGAGCGCTTCGCCACGGCGACGACGCGCGCCCCGTTCCTCGCAAACCCGGACGTCCGCCGCGCCGACCCCGGATCGGCGTCCCAGCCGGCCGCCCTCGAGGGGATCGACGCCTACTGCTGGCCGCAGAACGAGACCTCCACCGGGGTGGCCCTGCCGGTGCGCCGTGTGGCCGAGGCGGACGACGACGCCCTGGTGCTGATCGACGCCACCTCCGCGGCCGGTGGCCTGGCCGTCGACCTGAGCCAGGTCGACGCCTACTACCTCGCCCCGCAGAAGAACCTCGGCTCCGACGGCGGGCTGTGGATCGCCGTCCTCTCCCCCGCCGCGATCGAGCGCGCCCACGCCCTCGCGGGCAGCCGCTGGGTGCCCGCGAGCCTCGACCTGCCCACCGCGATCGCCGCGTCGCGCAAGCACCAGACGTACAACACCCCGGCGATCGCGACGCTGGTTCTCCTCGCCGAGCAGCTCGACTGGATCGACGCCCAGGGCGGGCTGGCGTGGGCGAGCGCCCGGACCGCGGAGTCGGCCCGCCGCGTCTACGCCTGGGCGCAGGCCCGCGACTGGGCCGCGCCGTTCGTCGCCGAGCCGCGGCTGCGCTCGTCAGTGGTCGCCACCATCGACCTCGACGAGTCCGTGGACGCCGCGGCCGTCCGCGCCGTGCTGAGGGCTCACGGCGTCGTGGACGTGGAGCCGTACCGCGCGCTGGCGCGCAACCAGGTGCGCATCGGGATGTTCGCGGCCGTGGACCCCGACGACGTCAGCGCGCTCACCGCGTGCGTCGACCACGTCGTCGCGGCGCTGTGAGCGACGCCCGATGAACGACGCGGTGGCGGTGGCAGGGGCGCAGGAACCACGCGAGCCCGAGCAGCGGGCCCTGGTGCGCGCCGTCGGGCTCGCCGCCCAGGGCCTGGCCACGGTCTCCCCCAACCCGGCCGTGGGGTGCGTGGTGCTCGACGCGGGCGGCGCCGTCGCCGGTGAGGGGTGGCACGAGCGCCCGGGCGGGCCGCACGCCGAGGTCGTGGCGCTGCGGGCAGCCGGCGGGCGGGCGCGCGGCGGCACCGCGGTGGTGACGTTGGAGCCGTGCTCCCACACCGGCCGCACGGGCCCGTGCACCGCCGCGCTGGTCGACGCCGGCGTCGAGCGGGTGGTCCTCGCGGTCGAGGACCCGACGCCGGCTGCCGCCGGCGGCGCCGCGGTGCTGCGCAGCGCTGGCGTCGAGGTTCTCTCCGGCGACGGCACGGCGTGGGCGGGCGACGCCGAGCGCGTCAACGAGCGGTGGCTCACCGCCGTGCGGACGGGGCGCCCGCACACGACCTGGAAGTACGCCGCCACCCTCGACGGGCGCTCCGCGGCCGCGGACGGTTCCAGCCGGTGGATCACCGGCCTCGACGCCCGGGCCGAGGTGCACCGGCTGCGGGCCCTGGCCGACGCGGTGCTCGTGGGGGTGGGCACCGTGCTCGCCGACGACCCGTCCCTCACGGTGCGGGGCCCCGGCGGTGAGCCGGCGCTGCCGCCGGCTCAGCAGCCGCTGCGCGTGGTCGCCGACACCCACGGTCGCACCCCCGCCGGCGCCCGGGTGCGCGACGCGGCGGCCCCCACGTGGGTCGCCACCGCGGCGGAGCTGGGCGCCGAGCACGGCCGCCTCGACCTGGCCGCCCTCATGGCCGCGCTGGCGCAGCGCGGGGTGCGCTCGGTGCTCACCGAGGGAGGCCCCGTGCTCGCCGCGGCCCTGCTGGGGGCCGGCCTGGTGGACCGCGTGACGGCGTACCTGGCCCCGGCGCTGCTCGGCGGCGGCGTGAGCGCCCTCGGTCCGATGGGCATCGCCGCGATGGACGGCATCGTGCGCCTCGACCTCGACGACGTCGCACGCGTCGGTGGTGACGTCCGTCTCAGCTCCCGGGTGCACGGTGGGCGGAACAACGACGGCGCTGCGTCCGCTGGAACGAGCGACTGACCCACCCGCTCCGCGCGCCCTGGAGGCTCGACCGTGTTCACCGGAATCGTCCAGGAGCTGGGCCGCGTCGTCGCGATCGAGGCCGGTGAGGACGACGCACGCCTGGTCATCGAGTCCGACGTCACCGCGTCGAGCGCCGGTCTCGGTGACTCCGTCGCCGTCGACGGGGTGTGCCTGACCGTCGCCGAGCGGATGGACGGCAGCTTCACCGCCGACGTCATGCGCGAGACGCTGGTGCGCACCGGCCTCGGCGCGCTGGCGCCCGGGGACCGCGTCAACCTCGAGCGGCCCGTGCCGGCGGACGGGCTGCTCGACGGCCACGTGGTCCAGGGCCACGTGGACGGCACCGCCACCGTCCTCGAGCGCGTTCCCGGCAGCCGCTGGGAGGTGGTGCGGATCTCCCTGCCGCCGGCCCTGGCGCGCTACGTGGTGGAGAAGGGCTCGATCGCCGTGGACGGCATCTCGCTGACCGTCGCCTCGGTCGACGACGGGCCCGACGGGCTCGGAGACCCGGGCGCCGACGGCTCGTCGTTCACCGTCAGCCTCATCCCCACCACGATGGAGGCGACGTCGCTGGGCACGAAGGCCGTCGGCTCCACGGTGAACCTCGAGGTGGACGTGCTGGCGAAGTACGTGGAGCGCATGCTCGCCGCCCGAGGCAGCGCGGCGTGAGCGCCGTCGAGCAGGCCGTCGCCGACGTCGCGGCCGGACGCCTGGTGCTCGTCGTCGACGACGCGGACCGCGAGGACGAGGGCGACCTCGTCATGGCCGCGGAGCACGCGACGCCGGAGGCGATCGGCTTCATCGTGCGACACAGCTCGGGCCTGCTGTGCGCGCCGATGGCGGGTGAGGACCTCGACCGCCTGGGCCTGCCGGCGATGGTGGCGGCCAACCAGGACCCGCGCGGCACCGCGTACTCCATCACCGCCGACGCCGCCGTCGGCACCACGACCGGGATCTCCGCCGCCGACCGGGCCCTGACCCTGCGCACGCTGGCCGACCCGGCCTCCGTCGTCGAGGACCTCGTGCGGCCCGGCCACGTGCTGCCGCTGCGCGCCCACCCCGACGGGGTGCTGGCCCGGCGCGGGCACACCGAGGCGTCCGTCGACCTCGCCCGTCTCGCGGGGCTGCGGCCCGCCGCGGTGATCGCCGAGGTGGTCAACGACGACGGGTCCATGGCCCGTGGGCCCCAGCTCGAGGCCCTCGCCGCCGAGCACGGCCTGACGATCGTGACGATCGACGAGCTGGCGCTGCACCGCAGGGCCGCCTCGAGCCCGGGCACGGACCCCACGCCCGACGGCACCGCCGCCCCGTCAGCGCGCCTGCCGGTGCAGCGCGTGGCGGAGGCCCGGCTGCCCACCCGGCACGGGACCTTCCGCGCGATCGTCCACCGCACGGTCGTGCAGGGCACCGACGGTCAGGGCACCGACGGTCAGGGCACCGGCGCGGAGTCCGTGGCCCTGGTGGTCGGTGACGTGCGCGGGCGTAGCGACGTGCTGGTGCGCCTGCACTCCGAGTGCCTCACCGGCGACGCGCTGGGGTCGCTGCGCTGCGACTGCGGGCAGCAGCTGGGCGCCGCCCTGGACCTCCTCGCCGACGAGGGCACCGGCGTGCTGGTCTACCAGCGCGGCCACGAGGGACGCGGGATCGGTCTCGTCGACAAGATCCGCGCGTACGCCCTGCAGGACGCCGGGGCCGACACCGTGGACGCGAACACCGCGCTGGGGCTGCCCGCCGAGGCCAGGGACTTCGGCGCCGCCGCCCACGTCCTCGCCGACCTGGGGGTGGTCAGCGTGCGGCTGCTGACGAACAACCCCGCGAAGGTCGAGGGGCTGCGCGAGGCGGGGACCGTCGTCACCGCACGCCTCGCCGCGCCCAGCACCCCCACGCCGGAGAACCTCGCGTACCTGCGCACCAAGCGCGACCGCATGGGCCACCACCTCCCCGGGCTCGACGCGCTGGCGGGGACGCTGGACGAGCAGGCCGAGACCACCGCGACGACCATCCCCACCACCGACGAGGAGACCACGCGATGAGCGGCGAGGGCGCACCGACGCTGGCGATCGAGGGGGCGGGCGGCCTGCGGGTCGTCGTCGTCGCGGCGCTGTGGCACACGACGGTCATGGACGGGCTCGTCGCCGGCGCGCGGCGGGCCCTGGAGGAGGCCGGCGTGGACGACGTGACGTGGGTGCGGGCGCCGGGCAGCTTCGAGCTCCCGGTGCTGGCGAGGGCCGCCGCGCAGGCGGGCGCGGACGCGGTCGTGGCGCTCGGGGTGGTGGTGCGCGGAGGCACCCCGCACTTCGACTACGTGTGCTCGGCCGCCACCGACGGGCTGACGCAGGTATCGGTGAGCACGGGTGTGCCGGTCGGCTTCGGCGTGCTGACGTGCGACGACGACGCCCAGGCCCTGGACCGGGCCGGGCTGCCCGGCTCGAAGGAGGACAAGGGCCACGAGGCCGCGCAGGCGGCGCTGGTCACCGCGCTGGCGGTGCGCTCCCTGCGCTCGAGGGGCTGACGCAGCGCTCACGGAGCCGGTGAGCCGGTGTCGGTGGTGTCGCCCTCAGGACGCAGCAGCGCCGCTGAGCACCGGCTCCAGCTCCGGGGCGAGGCGGTCCGCCAGTGCCGGGCGCACGCCCCACGCCGCGGTCATCGCCCGGTACTCCGCCACCTGCGCCGGCGTCGGACGCGCCCCGGTGCGCACGGCGCGGATCATGGCGTTGCGCGGGGTGTGGGCCGAGCCGACGAACTCCACGACGTCCACCCGGTAGCCCAGCAGCCGCAGGATCGAGGCGCGCAGGGCGTCGGTGAGGACGTCGGCGAAGCGCTCGCGCAGGATCGCGTGGCGGGTGAGCATCGCGTACGGGTCCGGCGCCGAGGAGCTGCCGGTGCCGAGCTGGCGCTGGACGTCGTGGTGGCAGCACGGGGCCGCGAGGACGACGGGCGCCTCCCACCGCACCGCGCGGGCCAGGGCGTCGTCGGTGGCGGTGTCGCAGGCGTGCAGCGCCAGCACGACGTCGGGCGAGCCGCCGAGGCTCGGCTCGGGATCGGCGCCGTCGATGGTGCCGGCGACGAAGGAGACGCCGTCGAGGCCGACGCGGGCGGCGCGCTCCGTGGAGCGGGCCACGAGGTCCTCGCGCAGCTCCACCCCGACGGTGCGCGCAGGCCCGGACCCCTCGCCGCGCTCGGTGAGGAACCGGTGGGCAGCCAGGGTGAGGTAGGCGTTGCCGCAGCCGAGGTCGACGACGCGCAGCGGGGCGGAGGGCTGGTCTGCGGCCGACGAGCCGGCGCCCGCCGGCGCAGCACCGCGCCCCGGAGAGGCAGCACCGCGCTCCGCCGGCGCGACGCCGGGCGTCGCCGCCGCGAGCTGGCGCAGGAAGGCGTCGACCTGCTTGCGCTTGTCCCCGTCGGCGCCGAGCACGGTGAACAGCGGGTCGTCGGGGGCGAGCAGGTGCGCCTTGCGCCGGTCGTGGGTCGACGGCGCGGCGGCGGCCGTGGTGCCTGCGCCGGCTGCGGCCGCGGTTGCACCAGCGCTGGTCGCGCCGGCAGGCGCCTCGCGGACGGAGCGGTGCAGCTGGGCGGCGCCGCGCTTGGTCACCCGCAGCTGGAGCACCTCGTCGCCCGTCTCGACGTGCCACGTCGCCCAGGGCACCGCCAGCAGCGCGTCGACGGCGCCGCGGGCAGCGACGACGTCGTCGAGCGGGTGGTTGGACGTCCGCACCGCCGGGCCGGTGCGCGCGGTGACCTGGAGGTGCGGACGCTCGTCGATCAGCACCGGGCGTACCTCGACGCGCTCGGGGTCCGGCGGCGCCTGTCCGCGCCGCCGGCCCGAGGCCAGCGCGCGCAGCAGGTCACCACCGGCGAGCACGTCACCGAGGCGGACCAGGGCGTCCTCGAGCGGGAGGGTGGGCACGAGGTGCTCAGCGCTCCGCGGGGACGCGGTGTTCCGTGCCGGCGCCGGAGCCGTCCTCGAAGCGCACGACGCGCCGCGGCGGGGACCCTGGTGCTGCGATCACCACCGGGTCGACGCCGGCGCGCGGGGCGCCCACCGGCTGGGCGGTCCCGCTCGGGTCCGCCGCTCCGGGCTCGGGCGTCACCACGCCTCCGACCGGCGCTCCACGCGGCGAGGCGACCGGGTGCGCAAGGACCGGCCGGTGCGCACCGACCGGCTGGTCCGCACCGACCGGCTGGTCCGCACCGTCCGGCTGGTCCGCGCCGTCCGGTGCTTCGTGCACCTCGACGGCGGCGTCCTCGGGCGCGAGCACCGCGGCCCGGCGCCGCATGACGAGCAGGGCCACGAGCGCGGCGGCGAGAGAGACGATCCCCCCGAGCGCGATGGACCAGCGCGGCCCCCACACCTCACCGACCCACCCGACGAGCGGGGCGCCGATGGGCGTGGTCCCGATGGTGATCATGCTGTAGAGCGCCATGACCCGGCCGCGCAGCGCCGGCGCGGTGGTGGTCTGGACCGTGGCGTTCGCCGCGGTGAGCAGCGTGAGCGAGCTCAGCCCGACGGGGACGAGGGACAGCGCGAACCAGCCGTAGCTCGGCATCACCGAGGAGAGCGTGGCGAAGACCCCGAAGGCGAGGGCCGCGCCGACCACGAGCCGCAGCGTCGGCGACTGGCGACGGGCGGCGATGAGGGCCCCGGCCAGCGAGCCGATGGCCAGCACCGACCCGAGCAGGCCGAACTGCGCGGCGCCCATGCCGAACTCGACGCGCGCCATGGCGGCCGTGGTCAGCTGGAAGTTCAGCCCGAAGGCACCGACGAGCCCGATGACGAAGAGGATCAGCACGATGTCCGGGCGCGAGCGCACGTAGGCCAGGCCCTCCCGGCTCGCCCCCCGGCCCCGCGGCCGGCGCGGCGCGGGGTGCAGCTCGGAGGTGCGCAGCGCCCCGAGGGCGAGGACGGTGGCCATGAAGGTGACGGCGTTGAGCAGGAACACCGGGCCGGTGCCGATGGCGGCGATGAGCAGGCCGGCGAGCCCCGGGCCGATGAGCCGCGCGGCGTTGAAGGACGCGCTGTTGAGGCTCACCGCGTTGGAGAGCAGCCCGGTGGGGACCATCGAGGCCACGAAGACCTGGCGCGACGGGTTGTCCAGGGCCGTGGTGATCCCGAGGAGGCCCGCGAGCACGTAGACCGACCACAGCTCGGCGTTCCCGGTGATCACGAGGACACCGAGGATCACGCCCCACAGCCCCTGGAAGGACTGGGTGACCATGAGCAGCTTGCGCTGGTCGACGCGGTCCGCGAGCAGCCCGGCCAGCTGGCCGAAGAGGAGGAACGGGCCGAACTGCAGGGCCGTGACGATGCCGACGGCCAGGGGTGAGCTGGCCGTGAGGACGGTGAGGACGAGCCAGTCCTGGGCGACGCGCTGCATCCAGGTGCCGACGTTGGAGACCAGCGCACCGGCGGCCCAGATGCGGTAGTTGCGGATCTGCAGGGAGGCGAACGTCGGTCCGACCGCGGCCGAGGAGGCTCGGCGGGCGGCCACGAGCGGGCTCATCGCTCCGCCAGCGCGGTGAGCAGGGCGGCGGCCTCGGCGAGGGTGGCGCGCTGCGCCGGGTCCAGCTCGTCGAGGCGGGCGGCCAACCAGCCGGAGCGGGCACGGCGGGTGTCCACGATGTGGTGGCGCCCCGCATCGGTGAGGGTGACGAGGGCACGGCGGCCGTCGTCCGGGTCGCCGGTGCGCGCCACCAGGCCGGCGGAGACCAGGCAGGTGAGCGTGCGGGTCATCGACGGGGGGCTCACGCGCTCGTGGTCGGCGAGCGCGGTGGGGCTGGCGGCGCCGAGGCGGTCGAGCGCGGCGAGGACGGCGTACTGGCCGTCGGTGATGTCCTCGCTGCTGCGCTCGCGGCGCAGCCGGCGCGAGGACCGCGCGATGGCCGTGCGCAGGGTCTCCGCGTCGAGGGTGGTGTCGGTGTCGGTCGTGGTATCGGTCGTGGTGTCGGTGATCGACGGGTCGGGCGCCGACGACGGTGCGGCAGCGGCGGTGGGCGGGTACGAGGGCGGTGGTGCGGTGTTCAGCGACAATCCTGGTGTTCTTGATCACGGTCAGTTGCTTCACAAGGTTAACCGACTTCGTCGCCGAGGTGTTCCCGGCGCTCGCAGCCGCCGTGGCGTCACGACGTCCGGCGCCGCGCGCACCGCCGCGCTGCGCCGGACGGGTGCCGGCCGGACGGGTGATGGGCGAGCCGTGGCCGCCGGGCCTGCGTCCCGGCCGGGACGCGCGCGGCGCGTCGTGCAGCGCCGGACGAGGTGCCACAGCACGGTGAGCAGACGTCACCGCACGACGGTGCCTGTGGACAGCCACCGGCCGCCGGCGCCGTGGAGCCCTAGCGTGCGGGCCGCCCTCGACACCGCCGCCCTCGGAGAACCATGCGACGCACCCTGCGACCCACCCACGGCACCGCCCTCGCGACGCCCCCGCCACGTCGGCCCACGGCGCTGGCGACCACGCTGATCGCCGCCGGGACCCTCGCGCTGGTGGTGACGGGGCTCATGACCTCGAGCGCCTCCGAGGCCGGAGCGGCGCAGGTCGCGGGCCAGCTCTGCGGGGAGGTCGACGCCGTGGCCGTGAGCGGGGGCGCCTACACCGTCCAGAACAACCGCTACGGCGTGCCCGACGGGCAGTGCGTCACCGCGCGGGACGGCGGGTTCACCGTCGACCAGGCGGACGGCGCCATCGAGCCGGGCGGAGCGCCCAAGTCCTACCCGTCGCTGGTCGCCGGCTGCCACTGGGGTCGCTGCAGCGACGCTCCGGGCCTGCCGGTCCGCGCTTCGGCGGTCGGGGACGCGCGGACCGCGGTCTCGATCACCCGAGCGCCGGGCAGCTGGAACGCTGCGTACGACCTGTGGTTCAACAGCACCCCCGACCCCCAGGGCCAGAACGACGGCACCGAGCTGATGATCTGGATCGACGGCGAGGACGCGCCCGACCCCATCGGGGAGGTCGTCGGGGCCGTCACCATCGCCGGCGCCACGTGGGACGTCTGGCAGGGCGACATGGGGTGGCGCGTCATCAGCTTCGTCCACCGGCAGGGGACCACCTCGGTGGACCTGCCCCTGGAGCCCTTCGTGCGCGAGGCGGTCGAGCGCGGCGCCACCGAGCCGGGGTGGTGGCTGACCAGCGTGCAGTTCGGCTTCGAGCCGTGGTCGGGCGGGGCGGGTCTGGCCGCGGACGGCTTCTCGTGGACCCCGCCGAGCGGCGCCACGCCTGGTGCGGCCGTGGCTCCCGAGGACGAGGGGCGCTCGGGCGTGCCTCCGGCCGAGGAGCCCGTCACCGGTGCCGGGGACGGCGGCGGAGCGAACGGTGGTGCAGCGCTGGGGGACCAGGCTCAGTCCTCGGCCGCCTCGCCCTCGGTCGCGGACGGCGGCGCCGTGGTCCGTCACGGAGCGAGCGGACGGTGCCTCGACGCCCGCGGCAGCGGGCAGCCCGGCGACCCCCAGGTGGCGCTGTGGGACTGCGACGCCACGCAGACCTGGACGCTGAGCAGCATCGGAGACCTGATCCACGAGGGCACCGGCGCCTGCCTGGGCCCGGCCGAGGGCGCCACCACCGCCGGGACGCCCGTCCAGCTGCAGGTCTGCGATCGCCTCGCCGTCCAGGAGTGGACCCGGGTCGACGACGAGCTGGTCCACGCCGCCTCAGGCCTGTGCCTGGCGGCCGCGGCGGACGCACGGCAGGACGGCACGTCGGTGGTCCTCAGCCGGTGCGCCTGACCGACGTGCCGGCCTCGTCCCTGCGGGAGGGGCGCACGAGGCCGCGCTGCGAGGCCCGCCACGGTCGAGGGGGAGCTGGTGCGTCCCACCACGGTCGAGCGGGGAGCTGGTGCGACCCGCCACGGTCGAGCGGGGAGCTGGTGCGGCCTCGTGCGGCGTGTCGGCTGCGCGAGGTCCCCGCTCGAGGCGGTGACGGCGCACCCCATCACGTCCGGCGGACGGCGGCGCCCACGACGGCTCAGGAGCCGGCAGCCTCCGTCGCCAGCGCGACGGCCGCCGCGCCGTGGTCACCGCGGGACAGGGCGAGGAGCACCTCGGCGAGGACGTGGCGCCGGCCCCATGCTCCCGCCGCCGCCGCGAGGCCGCACGCCAGCGAGCGGAGCCCGTCGGCATGCAGGATGCCGTCCTCGAGCCACCACCCGACGTCAGCGTTCGCGCCCACGACGTCCACGCTCAGCCGCTCGTGAGCCATCCACGTCGACGGGGCGTCGGGCACAGCGGCCCGGACGAGCGCCGGCACCTCGCGCGTCGCCCCGGTTGAGACCACGCGCGCCTCCTCGCCCCGCTCGGAGGCGAGGTCGACGTCGAGCACGTCGGCGAGCGCCAGCGCGTCGTCCGCGCCCACGACGAGCCGGGGACCGAGGGTCACCTGCAACCACCGGGGGTCGTCGACGACGACGACCTCGTCGGCCCGCGCCACCACCACGGCGCCGGCCGCGTCGAGCGCCGCGAGCCGGTCCGGCGCGTCGAGCGCCGCGAGTCCGTCGGGGGGGCTAGCCGCGCCGCCGCGGGCCGCAGCAGCCAGCGCCGCCCACAGCGCGAGCAGCCCGGGGACGTCCAGCCCACCGCGCAGGGAGCGCTCCAGCACCGCGCCCCAGGCGTCGGCGGGCACCTGCTCCCAGGCGTCCACCGTTCCCAGCGCGCGGCGCAGGGCCGGCTCGGCGGCGGCGAGCGCGCCGTCGGGCTCACCGAGCACCGTGCGCAGGGAGCCGGGGGCTGACGGGTCGGCGCGGCCGGCGACGCGCAGCTCATGACCGAGCCACCAGGCGGCGTGGCTGCGCGCGGAGGCGGCGACACCGCCGACGATGACGCGCACCGGCTCGAGCACCGCCGCGCGCAGCACCGGGTCGCCGGCCACCAGCGCCAGGAGCTCGTCGCGCCGCTCGGGAAGGACGAGGTCGAGGTCGCGCACGAGCACCACGTCGGCGACCGTTCCCCCGTCGGGGCACGCCTGCTCCAACCACTCCTGGCCGCCGTCGACGTCGAGCAGCGCATCGGGCGGGTCGTCGGCGTCGACCTCCCCGAGGCGAACCACCCCGAGCCCGGCAGCGACGCCCACCGCCTCCAGCGCGGGCGCGCCCCACCGGTCGAGGACGTCCGCGGCGACCGGCGCGACCTCCTCGGGGTCCAGCAGCCGCGCCGCCGCGGAGCCGGGCAGGACGAGCCCGGCGGCGGGCCACACCTCCCCGTCGTCGGCGGGCAGGAGGAGCTCGCCGAGGGCCGGCAGGTCCCCGGGGCGCAGCTCGCCGTCCTCCAGGGCTCGGGTGACGAGGGTCAGCACAGCGTCGGCGACCTCGCCCGCGCCCGGCACGTCATGGCCGAGGCCGTCGGTCGCCTCGCCGCCGAGGGGGTCCGCGGCGGTGATCGCGCGCGCCACCGACGGGTCCTCCAGGACGGCGCGGGCGCTGGCGGGCACCGCCCCGAGAGCGGCGAGCAGGTCGGCGGCCGCGCTCGCGTCGGCGCGCTGGGGGCCGCTGCCCACGCCACCCTCCGCGTTCACGAGCAGCTCGGGGTCGACGACCCGCAGCCCGGCGGCGGCGAGCGTGGCCAGCGCCTCGCGCGCGGGGGAGGGCGCCCCGGGCGCACCGCTGGACGCCAGCGCGGGAGGCAGCAGCAGCCCGCGCGGCCCCCGCACCGCGCGGTCACCGGCCAGGGGCACCGGCAGGAGCGCGAGCTGCTCGCGGCCCGCGGGGTCCAGCGCCACCCCGGCGAGGGCCCGCGCCCACCCGCGCCACGTCGCCGCGTCGGTGCGCAGCGGCATCGCGTCGACGACGTCGGCGACGCTCGTGGTGCTCGCGCCCAGGGCGGCGAGCAGTCCCCGGTGGCGCAGCGGCGCGGCCACCAGCCCGCCGACGAGCTGGGCGAGCGCGGCGAGCGAGGAGGTGTCGTCACCCAGGGGTCCGTCGAGCACCACGGCCTCGCGCGGGCGGAGCAGCGGGGCGCCCAGGGTGTCGCCGGCGCCGGGCTCCGCGCCGTCCTCCGGCAGGCCCCGGCCCTCCCGTCCATCGCCAGCCGGGGCATCGACCGGTCGCAGCAGCCGGACCGCGGGCAGCAGGTCGAGCAGCCGGGTGCGCAGGTCCGCGTCGAGCTGCCCGGACGCCAGTCCGCTCGGCACGAGGTCCAGCGCGTCCTCACCCCGGGCGGCGCGCTCGGCGAGCAGGTCGGCGTAGGCGCGGGCGGCGTGGTCGAGGACGACCCCGGTGCTGGGGCCAGGGGCCATGGTGCGCCGCGTGGCGTCCAGGGGCGCGCCGACGATCAGCGCCGCGGGCCAGGGCAGCGGCTCGTCGGTGGGCGTGGGGGCCAGCAGCACGCCCGGCAGGTCCGCGGCGGCCGGGTCCCGCGGCAGCGCCCAGGTGAGCGACCACCCGTCCCGGGCGGCGCGCTGACGCTCCTCCACCGGCAGGACGCCCAGGTCGGCGCCGGCGAAGGCCCCGCCGCGCGAGGTGGTGGCCCACCGGCTGGCGACGTCCTCGACGACATGGCGCGGAGCGCCGGGCGCCTCGACGGTGATCCGCCGCAGCGCCGGCAGGGCCAGGAGGAGGACGTCGCCCACGGCGGACAGCGCCGCGAGCGCCCGCTCGCGGGCACCGGCGTCGCGCAGCGGCAGCACCACCGCGGTGTCGTAGCCGTGCGGCGGCGAGGTGTCGTGGGGCCAGGGCAGGCGCAGCACGGGCACGTCCCCGCTGCGGGCGCCGACCTCACGGTCCAGGGCCTGCGAGCCGGTCGCGGCGACGACCTCACGGGTGCGCCGGCGCGAGAACGCCACGCCGCCGCCGGTGGAGAGCACCTGCGGCTCGTCGGTGAGGGCGAGGACGGCGGCGAACCCCACCCCGAAACGGCCGACGGCGCTCGTGCTCGTGCTCGTGCCGGTGCCGCCGTGGGCGCCCTCGACAGGGCTCGGCGCACGCTTGGCCGACGCCCGCAGCGACGCCAGCGCTCGCACCCCCGCAGCGTCCAGCGGGGCTCCGGTGTTGGCGGCGACCAGCGCACCGTGCTCCCCCGCGGCGTCGTCGAGGCGCAGCAGCAGGTCACCGGGCACCCCGGCGCGGGCGGCGGCGTCGGCGGCGTTCTGCGCGAGCTCGACCACCGCCCGGTCGCGGTAGGCGCCCGCGACCAGGTCCGCCTCGGTGTTGGCGTCCTCGCGGAGGCGGTCGGGGCTGGCCCGCCACGCGTCGAGGACCGCGGCGCGCTGGGCGGCGGCCCCGAACGGGTCGCTCGAGCCAGGGGGTGCGCCGCTCACCGCGTCGACGGCGCTCAGCCGGTCGGGTCCACCGGCGGCACCGCGTCCGCCACCGCGTCCGGGACCGTCTCGCCGACCGACTCCGACGCGGCCTCGGCCACCTGCTCGGGGCTCGCGCCGGCCGGCCGCCGCGGCGGGCGGTCCAGCGTCACGGCCTCGACGGCGTCGTCGTCGAGCAGCGGAGCCGGCAGGGGCTCGGGCTCGACGACGACGTCGGACTCGCTGTGGGCACCGCACCCGTGGTCGCGGGCGACGACGCGTCCGTCGTCGGGCGACCAGTCGTTGGCGCAGACCCCGAAGACCGCGCGCAGCGCGCCGGCGAGCGGGACGAAGAACCCGCACGTCGCGCACGGCGAGACGGACTCCGCCCCCTTGCCGGTGACCGGGCCGGACGCCCCGCCGTACCAGCGCATCGCCGCATCACGTCGACCCTCCGGCCCCAGCACCCGGGCGCGGCCGGTGCCGAGCTCCCAGAGCGCGCTGGCGTCCGCGTCATCGGCGTGCTCGGCGTCGTCGCCGCCACGGCCGGACGGCTCACCGTCGCCCGAGAGCCCGCCGACGTCCAGGGACTCGTAGCCCTGGACGAGACGGGCGTCGTCGTGCACGCGGGGCAGCGTGTCGGTGCGCCCGACGTCACCGGGCCGCAGCCGCTGGGACCACGGCAGCCACTCGGGGGCGACCACGGCCTGGTCGTCGGGGAGCAGCAGCGCCTCGGAGACCGTGGGCACCTTGGCGCGGGGGGCGCGGGCGAGGGTCACCGACCACACCCACCCGCGGTAACCGGGTGCGGTGCAGGCGAAGTGGTGGACGACGACCCGCTCGCCGGCGCGCTGGTCGGCGGCGGAACCCAGGTGCTCCCCGACCTGGCCGGGCAGGGCCACGTCCTGCGCGGCGGCGCGCGCGAGGTCGACCGCGGCCGCGCCGACGGCGTCCTTGACGACGCGCCGGGTCCTCGCCCGGGGCGTCGGGCTGGTGGTGGTGGTCATGGCGCCTCAGCCCTCGAGGTCGTCAGCGACCTTGCGCAGCGCGCCAGCCACCCTGCTCGTCGCCTGGCGGTCGGGGTAGCGGCCCCGACGCAGCTGGCCGGACATGCCGTCGAGCACCTTGATGAGGTCCTCGACGATGCCCACCATGTCCTCGGCGGGCTTGCGGTGAGCAGCGGCGACGGAGTGCGAGGCACCGATGACCGTCACCGCGAGCGCCTGCTTGCCCTTGCGCCCGTCGGCGACGCCGAAGTCCACCTTCGTCCCCGGCTTGAGGCTCTCGGTGCCTGCGGGGAGCGCGGACGCGTGCAGGAACACCTCCTCGCCGTCGTCGCCAGCGAGGAACCCGAAGCCCCGCTCGGCGTCGTACCACTTGACCTTGCCTG
>JARIBR010000323.1 GCA_029258695.1 Quadrisphaera sp. | reverse complement strand
GCGAGCGCCACCTCGTCCTGGGCCGTCCGGGTGATCTCCCACCGGGCGGCGGTCAGGGCGGCGTGCTCGCCCATGGACAGCCCCGTGCGGGCCTCCGCGGTGCTGGGGACCTGTGGCCTCAGCTGCTGGGGGCGCAGGCGGGCGAGCGCGGCGAGGCGGGCCTTCGGGGTCTTGGCGCGGGAGAGGGCGATGAGCACGCGGCGCAGGCCGTCGTCGACGGCGATGGGGGCGTCGGACGCGCTGTCGACGCCGCTGGCCACGCCGACCTCGATCTGGCCGAGCGCGATCTTGTTGGCGACCATCACGGCGGTCTCGACGCCGGTGGCGCAGGCCATCTGCAGGTCGTAGGCGGGGGTGGCGGGGTCCAGCGCGGTGGAGAGCACGGCCTCGCGGGTGAGGTTGACGTCGCGGCTGTGCTTGAGCACCGCTCCCCCGGCCACCTCGCCGAGGCGCGCTCCGGCGAGGGAGTGGCGGGCGACGAGGCCGTCGAGGGCGGCGGTGAGCAGGTCCTGGGCGCTGGCACGGGCGTAGCGCCCGTGGGCGCGCGCGAAGGGGGTGCGGTTGCCGCCGAGGATGGCGGCCGGGGACGACGTCATCGCGCCACCCTAGAGCAGGTCTCGGGGTACCCGGTACCGCCGGTAGCAGGTACTGGTCGTAGCCGGTACTCGGCGTACCGGGTAGTGTGGTGGGCATGAGCGTCGACACCGCGGAGCCGTCACCGGCCCTCGCCGCGCCGGACGGCCGCAGCACCCGCTGGGCCGCGCACCGTCGCGCGCGCCGGGCGGAGCTGGTCAGCGCCGCGGTGCGCGCGATCTCCAGCGCCGGGCCTGACGTCGGGATGGACGAGATCGCGGCGCTGGCGGGGACGTCGAAGACCGTGCTCTACCGTCACTTCTCCGACAAGGGCGAGCTGCACGCCGCCGTCGGCCAGCGCGTCGACGAGCGGGTCAGCGCCGCGCTGCGCGCCGCGAGCACCGGCGCCGCCGACTTCCGCGCCGGGCTGCGGGCCGTCATCCGCACGTACCTCCAGCTGGTGACCGACGACCCGAACGTCTACCGCTTCGTCACCTCCCGCGCCGGGTCCGGCGCCGACCCGATCGCGGGCCTGTCCGCCGCCGTCTCCGCCGAGCTCACCCGGCTCATCGGGCGCCACCTGCGGGCCGGGGGGCTCTCGCGGGGCGTCTCGGCGGTGTGGGCGCACGGGCTGGTCGGCATGGTCCGCGCCGGCGCGGACCACTGGCTGGAGGCGTCCGAGGAGGACGTCATCACCCTGCCGGGCGCCGGCGGCGGCGCGCCCCTGGACGTGGAGCAGATGGCCGACGCCCTCACCGACCTGGCCTGGGGCGGCCTGTCGCCCGCCCTGGTCCCCTCCCTGCCGCCCGGGCACTCCTCGAGCGACCCGGACCTCCCCCCCGCTGGCACCACAGACACCACAGACACCGCAGACACCGCAGACACCGACGTCCTCCCCCACCACCAGGAGCAGCCATGACCACCACCACGGACCGTCCCGCGCAGATCGCCGAGGACGGCGTGACCCCCACCCGGCTCCAGCCGCACGGGAAGGTCGCGGAGCGCTCGGCCGCGAGCATCGACGCCGACCCGCAGGCCCTGCGCACGATCATGGACGGGCGCTGGGGCTGGGTGCGCGACGAGCTGCGCGCCACGCTGCCGGCGGAGTACTGCCACCCCATCGACCACCTGTCGACGGACGAGCAGCGAGCGCTGACCAGCGAGCGCCTGGTGGAGCTGGCCACGCACGGCGGGCACCTCAGCTCGTTCGCGCGCGACGTCGGGGGCACGGCCGACGTCGGCGCCTCGACGGTGCACTTCGAGGCGCTCGGCCTCGCGGACCTGTCGCTGACCATCAAGGCGGGCGTGCAGTTCGGGCTGTTCGCCGGCTCGATCCAGGCGCTGGGCACGGCGGAGCACCACCGGAAGTACCTGCCGGGCGCCATGGACGTCTCCCTGCCGGGGTGCTTCGCGATGACGGAGTCCGGGCACGGCTCGGACGTCGCCTCGCTCGGCACCACGGCCACGTACGACGCGCAGACCCAGGAGCTGATCGTCCACACCCCCACCGATCAGGACCGCAAGGACTACATCGGCAACGCCGCGCAGGACGCCCGCCTCGCGGTGGTCTTCGCCCAGCTGACCACCGGCGGCCCGGACGAGGAGCCCGAGAACCGCGGCGTGCACGCGGTCCTCGTCCCGCTGCGCGACGAGGACGGCAACGACCTGCCGGGGGTGACCACCTCCGACGACGGGCGCAAGGCCGGCCTGAACGGGGTGGACAACGGACGGATCGTCTTCGACCACGTGCGCGTGCCGCGCGAGAACCTCCTCGACAAGTTCGGCCAGATCGCCCCCGACGGCTCCTACTCCTCGACGCTGGCCTCGCGCAACGCCCGCTTCTTCACCACCCTCGGCGCCCTGGTCAAGGGCCGGGTGTGCATCGGCGGCGGGGCGCTGGCCGCCACGCGCCAGGCCATGGCCATCGCCCTGACCTACGCGGAGTCCCGCACCCAGTTCCCGCGCGCCGGCGGCGAGGGCGAGGTGACGCTGATGGACTACCGCTCCCACCAGCGCCGCCTGCTGCCCCTGCTGGCGCGCACCATCGCTCTGGGGTTCGCCCAGGACGACCTCACCGCCGAGCTCCACGCGGTGCAGCAGCCCGTCCTCGACGGCGCGGCGGCCGACCCGGAGGCCTCCCGGGCCCTGGAGCACCACGCCGCGGGCATGAAGGCGGTCGCCACCTGGCACGCCACCGCCGCCATCCAGGCCGCCCGCGAGGCGTGCGGCGGCAACGGGTACCTCTCGGAGAACCGCCTGCCGCAGCTGAAGGCCGACACCGACGTGTTCACCACCTTCGAGGGTGACAACACCGTGCTGCTCCAGCTCGTCGCCAAGGGCCTGCTCACCGGCTACCGCGACTCCTTCAAGGGCCTGGACCGCCTGGGGCGGGCCAAGAAGATCACCACCACGGTGATCGACACCCTCGCGGTGCGCACCGAGGCCCGCGCCCTGGCCCAGCGCCTGTCCGAGGTCAACCCCTGGGGCGAGGACGAGTCCGTCGCGCTGCTCGACCGCACGTGGCAGCTGCGCGCCCTGGCCTGGCGCGAGGCCCGCGTGCTCGACGCCCTCGTCGCCCGCATGCGCACCCTCGCCAAGACCGAGTCCGGGTTCGAGGTCTCCAACGAGGTGCAGGACCACATGCTCCTCGCCGCCCGCGTGCACGTCGAGCGGCTCGGCGCGGAGTCCTTCGCCTCCGCGATCGACGCCCAGCCCCAGGGCCCCGAGCGCGAGCTGCTCTCCCGGGTGATGGACCTGCACGTGCTCTCCGAGCTGGAGTCCGACCGCGCCTGGTTCCTCGAGCGCGGCTGGATCAGCCCCAAGCGCTCCAAGGCGCTGGTCTCCACCGTCAACGACCTGTGCGCGCAGATCCGCCCGCAGACGCAGACGCTGGTGGCGGGCTTCGGCATCCCCCGCGAGTGGTGGGGCGCCGCGATCACCGCCTGAGACGGCGACGGCGCCGGCGCGGGACCACCTGACGACGCACCGTCCATGACGAAGAGCAACAGTTCGTCACGGACGGTGCGTCGTCGCGTCTAGGCTCGACGTCCCACCGAGCGAGCGAAGGACGACCGTGACCCGACGTGCTGTGCCCACCGTGAGCGACATCGCTCTCGCCATCGTCCTCACCGCGTGCGGCAGCGCCGACGACGGCGCGGCGTCCACCGCACGGCTCACGTCACCGAGCGCCGGCGACCAGTCCCCCAGCCCTACGGAGCCCCTGGCCACCGCGACGCCCGAGGCACGGGGCACGCCCGCCGGGCCGGGCTCCGACGTCACCGGCGGCGACGGCGACGAGCCCGCGCCGACGAGCGAGCTCTCGACCCGGGTCGGGGAGGACGTGAGCTTCTCGGCCGTGCTCACCGAGGTGATCGGCGCCGGCGCCGTGGCGGTCACCGCCGCGGAGGGCGGAGCCGACCCGGTGCTCGTCCACGGGCCGGCGGTTCCATCGGGCGAGCAGGTCGGGGCGAGCGTGGACGTCGCCGGGAGCGTCGTGGTCTTCGACGCCGCGAGCGCCCGCGCGCGCCTCGGCGCCGACGTGGTGCCGGAGGGGCTGGAGCGTTTCGACGGCACGCCCGCGGTGCTCACGCGCTGACCAGCGCCACGCTCCTCGCCGGCGGCGCCCAGCCCTTCAGCCGAGGCGGGCGACGAGCTCGGCGAGGACCGGCTCCACCGCGGAGTCCAGGCGCACGTCACGCCCGGGCAGCAGGTCGGGGTCGGCGCGGGTCGGTCCGGAGTTGACGATGGTCACCGGCGTGCCGGTGCGCACCGCGGCGCGCACGAACCGGTAGCCGCTCATCACTGACAGGGACGAGCCGAGGACCAGGACGCTGCGGGCGGCGGCGAGGGCGTCGTCGACCCGGCGCACCCGCGCGCGCGGGACCGCCTCGCCGAAGAACACGACGTCGGGCTTGAGCCGCCCGACCTCGCACACGGGGCAGTGGACGAGGACGAAGCCCTCGAGGAGGTCCTCGGGCAGCTCGACGTCGCCGTCGGGGTTGACGCGCAGGCCCACCATCGCCTCGGCCGCCAGCTCGGCGAAGCCGGGGTTCGCCGCCTCTAGGCGGCGGTCGAAGTGCGCGCGGGGGATCACCGCGGTGCAGTCCAGGCACACGACCCGCCCGAGCGCCCCGTGCAGCTCGACGACGTCGCGCGCCCCGGCCTCCTGGTGCAGCCCGTCGACGTTCTGGGTGACCACCGCGCGGGTCCGCCCCGCGCGCTCCATCGCCGCGACGCCGCGGTGGGCGTCGCCGGGGGTGGCGGCCTGGATGCGGTGCCAGCCGACGAGCCCGCGCGCCCAGTAGCGCCGACGGCCCGTGAGGGAGCCGGTGAACTCCTCGTAGCGCATCGGCACGTGCCCGGTGCGGAACGCCCCACGAGGCCCGCGGTAGTCGGGGATGCCAGAGCCCGTCGAGACGCCCGCGCCGGTGAGGACCAGCACGTCACCGTCGGCGACGCGGGCGACCACGTCGTCGACCGTGCCCATCTGGGTGACCGGTGCGTCGATCTCGGGCAGCACCGTGCCCGAGAGGGTGCTCTTCAGCGTCACGCCCCGTCGTGCGGGGGCTCCGAGGCCGGCTCCTGGGTGGAGACGTCACCGGCCTGGAGCTCGGCGGTCTGGTCGTCGGGCAGCTCCTCGGTGACCGGGTCGGCGTTGGCGCCCGGGAGGCCGCCGGTCTTGCCGGCGCCGTGCTGGGGGGTGTTCTCGCTCATGGCGTGAACGGTACGCCGCGACACCGTCACCCGCGCCGTCACTCGCGCCGTCACTCGCCCGACGGCCTCGGCGCGGTGGTCAGCGGCCTGACCGGTCGCGGTGTGCCCGCCGTCAGCGCCAGCGCGCTCTTCCCCTCGACGGTGATCTCGGCGTTGCCGTCGGCGCCGACGCGCACCTCGTCCCCCTCGCAGCCGCCGCCGGGGGTGCGGGCGGCGCCCAGGGTGTCGCAGTACGTCCCGGCGCGCAGCCCGGTGCTCACCTCGGCCGTGACGGGCTCCTCGGCGTTGTTGACGGCGAAGAAGCCGCGGTCCCCGCGGCTGAAGGCGATGAGGTTGATCCCGTCGTCATACCAGTTATCCAGGGGTGCGTCGCCGACGGCGGCGTGGAAGGCGACCATCGCGGTGATCTGCGGGTCACGGTCCACGCACGCCCACGCGTCGGAGTCGCAGTCCGTGTCGGTGATGAACCCGTCGTCGTCCGCCGGCGGCGAGGCGTAGGCCTCCTCGAAGGTGAACGCCGAGTAGACCTGCGGCGTGCCGTAGGGGTGGGCGAGCATGAGCTGGTTCGCGATGACGTTGGTGGCGCCGTCCCGATAGCTCAGGGTCTCGTCGCCGCGCTCGGTGTCGTGGTTCTGGACGAACACCAGGGAGCTCTCGCTCGGCACCAGACCGGCGTCCTCGCCGAAGACGCGCAGCGAGGTGATGTTGCCGCTGGCGCCGTCCGGGTAGCTCGTGAAGGCGTTCTTGAGCTGGTAGGCGTAGTCGAAGCCGAGCACGTCGCCGACGCCCGTCGCGGCGCGCTGGCTCAGGGTCCCGGGGCTGCCGGGGAAGACCTCGAGGGCCCACTGGGGTCGCTCGCCGTCGACGGTGTCGTCGAGCTCGTCGAGCATCGCGGCGAGGTCCTCGTTGCCGACGTGCTTGGCGGCGTCGACCCGGAAGCCGGACACGCCGCGGGCGATGAGGTCGTCGAGGTAGGCGACGACCTTCTCCCTGGTCGCGGGCACGTCGGTGCGCAGGTCCTCCAGGCTCAGCAGCTCGCAGCGGAGCACCTGGCGCTCGTCGTTGAAGTCCTCGATGTCGCCGGACCCCGTGGGGCACTGGTCCACGCCGTCCCCGCGGGCGTGGAAGTCCTCGCGGTCGTAGAGGCTGCCGGGCTCCGCGCCCGCCTCGGTGGGGTAGGTGTAGTCGTCGTAGTCCGCGCCGGTGTAGGAGGTCTCGCCCTGGCCGGTCATGTGGTTGACCACCGCGTCGACGTAGACCTTCACGCCGGCGGCGCGGCAGGTGTCGACCATGGCCTGGAACTGCTCCTCGGTGCCCATGCGGGAGTCCAGCTCGTAGGTCGCGGGCTGGTAGACCTCCCACCAGGGGTGGCGCACGCCGCCGCGGCCGCCGGTCTCGGCGTCGGGAGCGGTGCGGGACAGGGAGTTCGCGGGCGGCGCCACCTGCACGCCGCCGTAGCCCGCCGGGCCGAGCACGGTGGTGCACTCTCGGCCCACCGAGGGCCAGTTCCACTCCCAGAGGTTGGCCTGGACGTCGGAGCGGTGGCGGGCCGAGCCGCGGATGTCGGCCCCCCGCCGGCCGGAGCCGCGGTCGTCGGTGCCCTTGCTGCGGGGGACGGTCGGGGTCGCCGCGGCGTCAGCCGGGCGGACCGAGGCACCACCCGACGTGCCGTCCGCCGGAGCCACGTCCGCCCAGGCGGGTGCTACCAGGGCTGTGCCCACCAGTGCGGCCGCGGCGCCGGCGGCGGCGACGCCCACGGTGATCCGGCGCCGGCGACGGGTCTGCCTCGTCGTCGGACGCGATGGCTCGGTCACCCTGGGGGTCGGGTCAGCGGTCACGGGATCCTCCTGGGGCTCCGGCTGCGCCCGCACCGATGCGAAGCGTCAAACCTTGGTGACAACGGGTCAATAATAGGGGCGAAGGGGGCGCACGGCCGACGAACGGCCCGGCCCGGCCCGGTCCGGCTGGGACCCGGCGCGGCCAGCACTCACCGAGCGGGGAGTTCGTGCGACACCACGCGGCCGAGCGGGGAGTTCGTGCCACCAGCACTCGGCGAGCGGGGAGTTGTTGTGGCCGCCATCGGCGTGTCGCGTGCACGAGCTCCCCGCTCGACCGGCCCCGGCACCGCCAGATCCCCTTCGCGGCGAGTCGGGCCGTGCGGCCGCTCCCCCGAGTCGGTCGAGCGGCTCTGAGACGATGGACCCGGCATGGACGGGACTCAGACGACGCAGACGACGCAGACGACGCGCACCTCCACCGACGAGCTGCTGGCACGCCTGCCCGGCGTCGGCCCCCGCGATGCCGCCCGCCTGGAGCGGCGCATCCGCGCGACCGCGTCGCAGCGCGGCCCCGAGGCCGTCAAGGCCCGCGAGCGCCTGTCCGCCGACCTCGCGGGCGCCGAGCTGGCGATGGTCGAGCGCGCCGCCTCCGTGCCGGTGATCGCCTACCCGGAGGAGCTGCCCGTCAGCGGGCGCCGAGCCGAGATCGCCGCGGCGATCCGGGACCACCAGGTGGTCGTCGTCGCCGGGGAGACGGGCTCGGGCAAGACCACGCAGCTGCCCAAGATCCTCCTCGAGGCGGGGCGCGGGGTGCGCGGGATGATCGGGCACACCCAGCCGCGGCGCATCGCCGCGCGCGCGGTGGCCGAGCGGATCGCCGAGGAGGTCGGCGAGGACGGCGTCGGCGGCCTCGTGGGGTACGCGGTGCGCTTCACCGACCAGGTCTCGCCGCGCACGCTGCTCAAGGTGATGACCGACGGCATCCTGCTCGCCGAGATCAGCCGCGACCGGGACCTGCTGGCCTACGACACGATCGTCATCGACGAGGCCCACGAGCGGTCCCTGACCATCGACTTCCTCCTCGGCTACCTCGTGCGCCTGCTGCCGCGGCGCCCGGACCTCACGGTGGTCATCACGTCCGCGACGATCGACCCGGTGCGCTTCTCCGAGCACTTCGGCGGCGCCCCGGTCATCGAGGTCTCCGGTCGGACCTACCCCGTCGAGGTGCGCTACCGGCCGCTGGTCGAGGAGCTGCCCGCCGAGGACACCGACGAGGACGGGGAGCCGCTGGACGACGCCGCCCCAGCCGTCGTGCGCGACCAGATCGAGGCGATCGTCGACGCGGTGGCCGAGCTGGAGGCCGAGCCGGACGGCGACGTGCTGGTCTTCCTGGCCGGGGAGCGGGAGATCCGCGACACCGCGGACGCCCTGAACACGTTGGAGCTGCCCCGCACGGAGGTGGTGCCGCTGTACGCGCGGCTGTCCGCGGCCGAGCAGCACCGGGTCTTCGAGCGGCGCCCGGCGGGCGTCCACCGGCGGATCGTGCTGGCCACCAACGTCGCGGAGACCTCGCTGACGGTGCCGGGGGTGCGTTACGTCGTGGATCCGGGGACCGCGCGCATCAGCCGGTACTCCCTGCGCAGCAAGGTCCAGCGCCTGCCGGTGGAGCCGATCAGCCAGGCGTCGGCGAACCAGCGCGCGGGCCGCAGCGGGCGCGTGGCCGACGGGGTGTGCATCCGGTTGTACTCGCAGGAGGACTACGAGTCGCGCCCGCGCTTCACCGACCCGGAGGTCCAGCGCACCAACCTCGCGGCGGTGCTGCTGCGGATGCTCTCCCTGGACCTCGGGGAGATCGACGACTTCCCCTTCATCGACCCCCCGGACCGCCGGGCGGTGCGGGACGGCACGGCGCTGCTCGAGGAGCTCGGCGCGGTGGAAGCACCCCGTGCGGTGGAAGCACCCCGTGGAGTCGAGGACGGGGGTGCGGTGGAGGGCTCGCCCGCGGCGGCAGACCCGCAGCAGCCGACGACGGGTGACGGGGCCGCAGGCGGGGCTCGTGCCGCCTCCCGGTCGCGCCGGCTCACCGACGTCGGTCGCCGCCTCGCGGACCTGCCCATCGACCCGCGCCTGGCCCGGATGGTCGTCGAGGCCGAGCGCCTGGGGGTGCTGCCGGAGGTCCTCGTGGTCGTCGCCGCGCTGAGCGTCCAGGACCCCCGCGAGCGACCCTCCGCCGAGGCGGGGGCCGGCGCCCAGCAGGCCGCGGCGCAGGCGCACGCCCGCTTCGCCGACGACATGTCGGACTTCGTGGGGTGGGTGAACCTGTGGAACTACCTGCGCACCCAGCAGCAGTCGATGGGCTCGAGCGCCTTCCGGCGGATGTGCCGCGCCGAGTACCTGCACCACCTGCGGGTGCGCGAGTGGCAGGACCTGCACGGACAGCTGCGCGGCATCGTCCAGCGCACCGCGCGCCCGGGGCGGGGTCGTGGCCGAGGTCGGGGTCGTGACGCCGAGGGCGAGAGCGGTCAGGGCGAGCAGCGCGTCGGGCCGGTGCGCGCCGACGAGGACCTGGCGCAGCTGCGCGACACCCTCCACCAGGCGGTGCTCTCGGGGCTGCTCAGCCAGATCGGCTACCAGGACGTGCGCGAGCCGAAGGGCGGCGACCCGCGGGCGAGGAAGGACGGGCGTCGCCGCGGACCCGCGGAGTTCCTCGGGGCGCGCGGCACCCGCTTCGCCATCGTCTCCGGCTCCGCGCTGAGCAAGAAGCCCCCGGCGTGGGTGGTCTCCGGCGAGCTCGTCGAGACCAACCGGCTGTGGGCGCGCACGTGCGCGCGCAGCGACCCGCGCTGGGTGGAGCACGCCGGGGCTCACCTGCTGGTGCGCACGTACTCCGAGCCCCGCTGGGAGGCCAAGCGGGCCGCCGCGGTGGCCACCGAGCGCGCCACCCTGTTCGGCCTGCCGGTCATCACCGGGCGCACCGTGGACTACGCGCGGATCGACCCGGAGGTCTCCCGCGAGCTGTTCATCCGCCACGCCCTGGTGAGCGGGGAGTGGAGCAGCCGCCACGAGGTCATCACCGCGAACCGCGAGCGCCTGGCTCGCGTCGGTGAGCTGGAGGACCGCACGCGCCGGCGCGGCCTGGTGGCCGACGAGGAGACGCTGCTGGCCCTGTACGAGGCGCGCATCCCCGCGCACATCGTCGACGCCCGCACCTTCGAGCGGTGGTGGCGCACCACCCGGCGCGAGCAGCCCGACGCGCTGACCATCACCGAGGGCGAGCTGCTCGCGGGCGACGGCGCCGACCTCGGGGACGTGGACGCGCAGTTCCCCACCTCCTGGACCACGCAGAGCGCGACGTTCGACGTCTCCTACCGCTTCTCCCCCGGTGACCACGACGACGGGGTGACCGTCCACGTGCCGGTCGCCGTGCTCGGGGACCTCGACGCCGCGGGCTTCGAGGCCCAGGTGCCGGGGTTGCGCCTGGAGCTGGTGACCGCGCTGCTGCGCGCCCTGCCCAAGGCGCTGCGGGTGCAGCTGGTGCCGGTCCCGGACACCGCGCGCGCCGTCGTCGAGCACCTCGGCTCGGCCCGGGCGGACGGCTCGTTCCTCGCCGCGCTCACCACGGCGGTGCGCGCCGTGCGCGGCGTCGACGTCCCCGCGGCGGCGTGGGACTGGGAGAAGGTGCCCGCGCACCTGCGCACCACCTTCGCGATCCAGGGTGACGACGGGGTGGTCATCGCCCGCGGCACCGACCTCGCGGCGCTGCGCGAGCAGGTCCGCCCGCAGCTGCGCGCGTCGGTGGCCGCGGCGGTCGCGGGCGGCGGGTCGCCCCCGCCGAGCCCGGACGGCGAGGACGCCGGGTCGTCGACCCCGGTGCCTGCGGACGTGCGCCGCAGCGGGCTGACCACGTGGCCGAGCGACCTCGAGGCGCTGCCCACCGACGTCGCCGTCACCACCACCGACGGGCGGCGCGTCGTCGGCTACCCCGCGCTGGTCGACGAGGGAGAGACGGCTGGGGTCACCGTGTGGGAGTCCGCAGCCGCCGCGGCCCGCTCGCACCCCGCTGGCGTGCGGCGCCTGCTGCGCCTGGCCCTGCCCGCGCCGGTGCGTGACGTGCTCGACGCGGCGGAGAACTCCGACCCGGCCTCGCGCCTGGCGCTGGCCCGAGCGCCCCACGGCTCGGTGGCCGCGCTGGTGGGCGACGTCACCGACGCCGTCGTCGCCGACCTCGCCGGTGACGACGCGGGCGACGTGCGCGACGACGCGGCGCTGTCCGCCCTGCTGGCGCGCGTGCGCCCCGCCCTGGTTCCCGCGGTGCTCGCCGCGACGCGGACCGCGACCCGGGTCATCGCCGCGGCGGCGGACCTCCAGCGCCGCCTCGACGGGCCGGCGGACCTGCGGGTGCTCGCCGCCGTCACCGACGCGCGCGCCCAGCTCGCCGCGCTGGTGGGCCCCGGCTTCGTCGCCGCGGCGGGATCGGCGCGGCTGCCGGACCTGCTGCGCTACCTCGCGGCGATCGGCCGGCGCCTCGACGCGCTGCCCGCGAACGCCACCCGAGACCGCGACGCCACCGGCATCGTCCAGCGACTGGCCGACGACTACGCCGCCGCGGTCGCCGCGCTCCCCCCGGAGCGTCGGGGCGACGCGGACGTGCGCGCGATCCGCTGGCACCTCGAGGAGCTGCGCGTCTCGCTGTTCGCCCAGACGCTGGGCACCAACGGTCCCGTCTCGGAGAAGCGGATCCGCAAGGCCCTGGCGGCGCTGTCGTGATCCTGGCCGTTCACCGCCGACGCCCTAGCATGGCTCCATGACGGCCGGCGCTGCGGTACGCACCACCGCGGAAGACCTGACATCCATGCCAGAGGACGGACGACGGCGTGAGCTCGTGAACGGGAAGATCATCGAGATGGCTCCGGCGGGATTCGAGCACGGCGACGTCGCTGCCGGTATCGGCGCCGAGCTGCGCACCCATGTCCACGGCAACGGCCTGGGCAGGGTCCTGGCCGCGGAGACGGGCTTCCTCCTGTCACGCTCACCCGACACGGTGCGCGCCGCCGACGCCGCGTTCGTCGCGGCGGACCGCCTCCCACCACCTGACCGACGGGCGGGGTTCCTCGAGATGGCCCCCGACCTGGCCGTCGAGGTCGTCAGCCCGTCCGACCGTGCCGGCGCGGTGCTGGCGAAGGCCACCGCCTGGCTCGACGCCGGGTCCCGTGCCGTGTGGGTGGTCTACCCGGCCGCCCGTACCGTCGCGGTGCACTCCCCCGGCGGGCACGTCCAGCTCCTCGCCGGGACGGACGTGGTGTCCGGGGGCGACGTCGTCCCCGGCTTCGAGATCACCGTCGCCGCGCTGTTCGACTGACCACCGCCTTCACCCCCGACGGCGACGCCACCGCCGCGGGGGTCGTCTCAGCGCTCTCGTCACGACCGGCTCGACCTGCTGCTCCGGCGTCTGCGGCTGTGCCTCTCGCCAGCGGGCCACCTGCCGCTCGACGTCGAGGAAGGGCACGGCCAGCGGCGGGTCCGCCTGGGGGCGCCGGTAGCCCCGGTCCAGGCGGGCGTTGAAGTCCGCCACCAGCGTGCGCACCTGCGCCTCGGCGGCGAGCGTGGGGAGCGCCGCGACCAGCTGCTCGCGCTCGCGGCGCATCGCGAGCGCCAGCGGCAGCGCGGCGGTGACATCCCCTCCGGTGCGCCGGGCCCACCGCACCGCCCAGTCCGTGGGCGTGAGGGGCTTGCCGAGACCGGTCAGCGGCTTGCCCGCACCGGCGAGGTTCTCGAACTCCCCGCGCTCCATGGCTTCCTGCAGGCGGCGCTCGCGCCAGTCGCCGGGCGGACCGTGCGGCATGCGGTGGTTCACCGCTCCAGTCCACCAGCCGCCAGCGAGCCCCGCGAGCGGCGGGGGCCCACCGTGCGCAGCTCACCCGGGGGGCAGGCGGCGTCCCCCCGGCTGCTGGCACTGCGCCCCGCAGGACCCGCCGTGACCGCGGCACAGCAGCGCGCGCACCCGCGAGAGGGCGTCCTGCGCGGTGGTCGCCGGTGCCTCACCGGGGAGGATCAGTGACACGTCCACGTGGGTGTCCGCGCGCTCCAGGCGGAGCACCAGGCGGTAGCGGTCCAGTCGCAGCGGCACGATGCGGTCCCCGACGCGCAGCACCCCGGGCGGCAGCATCTCGGCGAACACCTCGACGCTGCCCGGGTGGTCGCTGGCGAGGTGCTGGAGGAGGTCGGCCTCGAGGCGCGCCAGCGGGTCGCGCGCAGCGCCGGCGTACTCATCGGGATCGACCTCGACGGCAGGGCGCCCGCTGCGCTGCAGGACCAGCGCCTGCGGGTCGAGGCGCAGGACCACCTCGTCGGTCTCGAGGCGGCCACCGCACGGGGTCGCCTGGTCCCACGCCTGCGAGGCGTCGCCCTGAGGAGGCATCCGCAGCCAAGCGAAGATCTCGAGGCTAGCGCGTTCGCGTTCGCGCACGGCGATCGGCGCCACGTCGACGAGGAACGCCTGCGTCGCCACGAGCGTCTCCGCGCGCACCTGAGCGGCGAGCGGGGCGCTCCCGGGCACGGCGAGGAGGAGGCGGCCGAGGGGGTCGGTGCGCTGGGAGCCGACCATGACCACGGTCGTCTCGTCCGCGGTGTGCAGGGAGATCGACGATGCCCCGACCACGAGGCTGCGGGCCGCCTCGGCGTGGGTCGGCCCGATCATCGCGCACGCTCGACGGCCGGCAGGAGCACCACGGGGATCGCCACGCGAGGAAGGTCAGCCTTACCTTGCTCACGCCGTCGTACCGTTCATCCGACAGTCGCGCCGTGCACGGGGTCGAGCCCCGACCACGCGCTGCCCCACCGACCACCGGCCACCGGGGGTCGTTGGCCCTCGCTGGCCGTACCGTCACCGCATGGGAGCTGGTGAGGTCACCGCGGCGCTGATCGGGCTGCTCGGGGCGCTGATCGGTGCGGTCGCGGGATACCTGGGGTCCGTGCGGGCCGCGAGCCGGACGAACCGGCCGGCGTGGGCGTCCGTGGCGATCGAGGCTGCGCGCAGCCTGCTGGCCTCCGACGACCCGGAGCAGCGCGCCGAGGGCGCCCGGCTGCTCGAGGCTGCCGGCGCCGCGATCCGCGGGGCGCCCGACGCTCCCGACCAGCTCCGGTCCGCCACGCGCGACGAGAGACGCGAGCTGGCCCTGGAGCGAGCGCGCTCGAGCGACACGCCGGTGACGTTCACCGTGGGAGCGCCGCAGGAGCGAGCAGCACTGGCGAGGCAGGCACCGCAGGACGCCCCAGGCGTCGCGCCCCTCTCCCCCCGTGACGTCGATGCCGCCCGCGCCGAGGTCCTCGCCTTTCGTGCGGCCAGGCTGACGCCCGACACCGCGGTGCTCGCCATGGCGCGCGCACGCCCGGCGGCCGGGGCCTGACCGAGCGCTCGACCTGTCCCCGTCGAGCGTCACAGGCGGACGACCTTGGCCACCACGCACTCGGCCACGGGGGCGTCGGTGGTCACGGTGGAGATCTCCAGCTCCTCCTCGCCGGCGGCGACGAAGCGGATCGAGCC